>SULG01000032.1 GCA_005524015.1 Candidatus Jettenia ecosi | reverse complement strand
TAGAAAAGAAATAAACAGAACACAATAGGGCCATACCTTCACAGGCTATCCGAGAATGCAAAATTCAAAAAAAACCAAGTGTTGATATTAAAGGACTTATGACATGAAAATTTACCCAAATACCTATTCTCGGACAGCCTGTAAAGTCTGACCCTGCTTAACCATCAAATTTTCTCAAACTGATCCTGTGGCGCACCGCATACGGGACAAACCCAATCTCCTGGTAAATTCCCGAAACTAGTACCAGGACTTACCCCGTTATCAGGGTCGCCAATTTCTGGATCATAGACATATCCACAAACTATGCATCTGTACTTTTCCACTTTTAAACCTTCCTTTCTTTTTAAATATTTCCAGACACACTCGACTGAAACTTCTTCTATTTCAGTTCAATTGTGATTGAACCATTGAAGTAGTTAATAAAAGTCTTATCAGAAATACTTTTATTCTACTATATATATACATGACACAGGACATTCATCAGATGCTTCTCTGCAGGCATCTTCAACTTCTTTAGGAACAATGTCAACATACACTACTGATTTATCGCCTTCCATCCTAAAAACTTCAGGACAGATTTGGGTACATAAGGCACAACCGATACAGACATCTTGATCCACCTTTGCTTTCATAATCGACTCCTTATCTAAAGTCTCAGTTTTTTCCTAACAACTTCTTGAGAAGTGTAAAAGTATTTCCCACCACATACCTTTTTGTTATATCAGAATTCTTTGCTGCTTCTCAAAAGTTTTTCCTGGAATACTATCAGAACTCATAACACTATTCTCATTACCACAACCATAGTTATACACATATCTTTCACCTCCGTCATGCATCTTTAAAACAAAAAGAGTCCAATTGCAAAGACATTCATTTGAAAATATCTTCAGCAATAAGACTCTCTTTTGTTATAAAACGATTTAACAACTCTTTACTTTATGCCTTTTGATCACTTAAGGTTTCCCTTTATCGTGATATACTTTATTTTTAGCAGGTTTTGGATTTATATCAATCTAAAAATGAAAATAAAAAAACAGGGGTAGAAAATGAAAGCATAATCTCTTGCGCATGAATCCTAACTTGGCGATCAACCCTAATGCAAAAAAAGTGCGCCAATGAGCATAATCGTTAGACAACTCCATGAGCGATAGACAAGAATGTTCGTTTGGGAATATTTATATTGGGCGGTAAGAATCGACAACAGGGATAGCTCGATGGCAGCTAAGATAGAGAAATGACTTTGCGGTTTTGGATTAAAGCACACAAAAGTTTACTTCATAAAACGGCTGAGAAATGCCTTTGTACGGTCATTTTTTGGATTGTAAAAGATATCTTGCGGCCCCCCCTGCTCTACAATATCGCCTTTCTCTATGAAGATTACGTGTGTAGAGATATCCCTTGCAAAGCTCATCTCGTGCGTTGCGATTACCGTTGTCATTCCTTCTGACACGAGATCTTTTATTACCTTGAGCACATCATCAATCATTTCCGGGTCAAGAGAGGATGTCGGTTCATCAAAGAGCATCACTTCAGGTCTCATAGCAAGGGCGCGGGCAATAGCAACCCGCTGTTGTTCTCCACCCGATAATTGTTCAGGATAATTCTGAGCTTTTTCCTCTAAGTTTACTTTTCGGAGCAAAGAAACAGCATTTGACTCAGCTTCAGCCCGACCAATACCTAATACATGGATTGGAGATTCAGTAATATTTTGAAGAACTGTCATATGGTGAAAGAGATTGAACTGCTGAAATACCATTCCCACCTTCTTGCGTATATTTCTTAAAACAAGTTCTTCTTGTGCCTTATGGTAACCTGATTCATTAACACCACACCGTGTTTGGCTATCGATAGAAATCCACCCTCCATCAAAAGACTCCAATCCATTTATACACCGTAAGAGCGTACTCTTGCCACTTCCCGATGGTCCAATAATAGTAACAACGCTTCTTTTTGCTATGTCTACACTCAACCCTTTAAACAGAGACTGATGATTATAGTGTTTAAATAAATTCTGGATTTTAATCATGCGATTTTACTATCCGTTTGATTTAAAAATATCCGCAGATTCTGTAAATTATACAGATTCCTATTTACCCTCCTAACTTTTTATCGACTTGGCGATGATCGTATTAGTTTTTTTTCCAGTTTTCTTGCATACAAGGAAAGAGGATAACTCATACCAAAATAAAGGAGGGCTGTGATAATCCCCAAGGTGAAAAAATTCATTGATGAAGCAGCTAACATACTATAACTCTTTGTGAGTTCTACTATAGCAATAACTGAAACCAAAGACGAGTCTTTAAATAAAGCAACAAAATCATTTGTCATCGGTGGTATTGTGATACGGAATGCTTGTGGTAAAATAATTCGCCTTAAGGTCAAACGCATTGACATGCCCAGAGATAAAGCCGCCTCAGTTTGCCCCTTAGGAACAGATTGTATACCTGCGCGATAAATTTCAGCCTCATATGCAGCGTAGTTCATACCTAATCCAAGAATAGCAGCGGCAAGCGCGCTTAAGGTAATACCGATGTTAGGTAAACCATAATACAAGATATAGAGCTGAATAAGAAGGGGTGTACCACGGTAGATTTCAATATAGGCCGTAGAAATTTTTTGTAACCATATATTGCCGTATAGCCTCATAATCGCCAGTATCAGACCTAAAACAACCGCCAGCATCATAGACAAAATGGAGATACCGATCGTGACCAATGCTCCTTTTAGCAAGGTTGGTAAAAATGTAGTCGCCCGAAGGGGCACCTTCTGAGAAACAGAAGGAGGACTTTCTGTATATTTTTGTAAGAGTTCATCATGTAAGAAGAGTTTTTCCTGAGAGGTATTCCACAATCTCCATCGGTCGTAAATCTTCTTTAATTCACCTGATCTCAACAACTTCACAAGAATTGTATTCACCTCCTCAACCAGGGCTGTATCTTCTTTTCTGAAAGCAATGCCATAATATCCTTCACCCACTGGCTCGCCGACTAATCGTAATTGTGGATTTGGCATGGCATAGTATAAGGCAACGGGCATATCCACAAAAACGGCGTCTATACGACTTAATAAGAGATCTTTGAAAGGTTCCACCTGCCCGCTGTAACTATTAACTTGTATATCCCCCATTTCATCCAGCATTCGTTTGGCTACCGTATTATACAGGGCGCCAACCTTTTTTTTCCGAAGATCTTCCAGACAATTAATGCGGATTTCCGAGGCGCGGGTAACAATTTGTTCTGCATAGGCAAAATACGGGCGACTGAATAATACAGCCTGTTCTCTATCCGGTGTTATCTCGATACCATTCAGTGCAATGTCAAAATCTCCACGCTGAAGTGCAAGTAAGATGCTATCCCACGCATTTTGGAAATATTGCACCTTTACACCCATTTCCCTGGCGATAGCTTCTACAAGATCAACCTCAAAGCCAATAAGTTTCGAAGGATGTTTGAGATCATAAAATACATACGGGGCCCCCCCTTCTGCATCGAACCCCCAGACTAATACCCCGGTAGATTTAATTTTTTCAAGGGTATTTTGATATGCAAATGCAGGAGTAGAAGAAAAATATAGTAGGGAAAAACACATTTGTAAAAACAAAATAATACGAATTATTATAGGTTTATAGCTCATAGAGAAAGAGAATTTCAGCATTTCCTCTTATTGAATATTTCAGAATTTTTCCCTGATAAACACTTCGGATATTTCCATTCTTCCAGAGAGAAATCAAGGGAGATTATCCAGGCTTCATTTGCAATACTTATAGTAAACATACTTATTTTGACATCTCTGTAACAAAATAATTTACGCAATATTACTGTGTAACTGATCTGCGGTCAAGAAAAAGTCATAGTATTGTTAGCAAAGATATAAAAAGCTATTTCCGTATCCCTTTAAACACTCAAAACTCAAACTATATTCCAAATCTGCCTTGAATGTATAAAAAATTATTATATACTTAAAATTTTAATACCTGTCAAAAACAGTAACGGATTAGTTATGCGCTTCCATAATAAACATAAAATAATTAAAAAACATTCTGAATTCAAATATAGCACCGAGATGTTTGCTGTTTCAGAAGATAATACTGCTCAAACCGCTTTTGAATTACTGCGTGGCAGTAACCTTTCTGGTAATATTTTTTATTGTTATGTTATAGACAAAGAAGGGAAATTAACAGGTATTATACCTTTAAGAAAACTTATAACAGCGCCCTGGGGGACCATGGTTTCTGATATTATGGTACGTAATCCGATCCGATTAACTACGCAAACTCCTTTTGATACGGTTCTTGAATATTTTTTAATATATAAATTCCTTGCTTTTCCTGTTGTCGATGAACAAGGAAAACTTATTGGTATTGCGCGAGCGAACGATTTTATTGAAGATACAATAACTATTGAAGAAAAACTGGAGCAAGCACGGGATAATCTGCTCAAAATAATCGGTATAAAATTGGAAGAGTTTCGAAAACCCTCTATCTTTAAAAGCACCTTTTTACGATTTCCTTATTTGCTTTTCAATATCTTGAGCGGGCTCACCTGTGCTTTTATTACCAATCTATTTAGCAACACGGTAGATAAGTTTGTCTTTGTAGCCTTCTTTATAACTATAATTTTAGGCCTTGCAGAAAGCATGGGTACTCAAGCTGTTGCAGTTACTCTTTCTTCGCTTGAGAAAACGATCAGGATGAAAAGGCTTGTTCTCTATGAGACACTAGTCGGAGCAAAAATAGGTATGCTATGCGGGGGAATATTGTATCTTGTATCCTTTTTATGGTTATGGGAACAAGCCTTTTCTATTGCTTTATCTCTTACTATCTTATTTTCCATTCTTACGGCTTCTTTCCTTGGGTGCATGCTACCGATTCTTTTTAAAAAGATGGGTATCAATCCAACGCATGCCTCTTGCCCCCTTGTATTAGCCATCGCCGATGTTGTATCATTAACTTCGTACTTTTCTCTTGGAACATATCTTCTCAATCAGTTTATATAATTCTTGAAAGCCGCTAATTATACAATCCCTGTACCTTATTATACAAATTTTGTATTTCCTGACTACTCAAAGCTCGATTATAAAGGCGCACATCGTCTATAATGCCACTAAAATACCCCTTATTAACCCTTGAGTAACCTACTCTCATATCAGAATAAGATGTCATTGGGACTATGGTATTTCCTGCTGGGTGAGCTCGGGTATTAACTAACAGCCCATTTACATACAACTTCTGTTCTCCTGTTATTTTATTGTAAGTGCCTACAACATGGTGCCATTTGCCAACCGAATTTCCCAAATCCTTTTGAACAGTTCTTGTCGATTTCGTTCCACTCCCATTTTGTGTTACTAATATAAATTCAAGGATATCAGGGGCGCTTTTGTAAAACCGCACATCAAAACCTTGCCGATATTGAGAATTTAAATTCCACTTATATGCGCCAAATATAGCATCAGCATAGGTTGCATCACTGGCATTTTTATAGAACCATGCGGAAATTGAAACCTCATCGTAATTCATGCGAGGAACTGATACAGAATCGTCAATCCCATCAAAGTTCAACCCCCCTCCAATTTTACCGGTTGTCCATGTAGCACCATTAATTGTACCATTATTTTCGTTGCCAGAGGAATCATTCACAATAGTCCCTGCTCCTTCGTTGAAACTATAGAGAGCCTTCAGACTAGAACTTGCCGTAAAGACAAGATCCGAAGAACTTGAGCTATTCCCATATCCATCAACAGAGGTAACTTTATAGTGATACAAAGCGCCCTGGGTTAGTTCAGCAAGTACGATAGTATGGGAAGTCACCAGAGAAGCATTCTTCACAGAACCATTCTCATAAGCAGATGTAGGTCCGTAATCTACCTTGCTTGTCGAAGGTTTATCGGTAGTCCAGGTTACTGTTGCTTTTGTATTATTGGATGCCACCTGAATATTGCTGATTACCGGCGGTGTTGTATTATTATAGAAAGGACCGGGTGTTATTGTTACATTGCCAAAACTGACATCTGCATAATGAGCTAATAACAACAATGAGCCCTGTTGTAACTCTCCTTCTATCCCTAATCCCCTCAAATCCCATTCTGAAGGTTCGGATGTACCTCGTTCCCATATTTTTAAAGAGTAAACACTTTTCCCTCCAACCATTTCCGCCCGCATTTTAAATAAGTATTCTATACCTGTCTTTAAATGCCGGCCACTTTTGTCTTCTGCAATTGAACTTTTATTTCCAAACATACGTAATATATAATCTCCTGACTCTCCATTCCATACCCAATCATATCCTCCAAAAGCTCCAAAAGGATACCATCCCCACCGCGGGCGGCTGCCATCCCAATCATAATGACCTTTCCACCTCATCACAAAACCAACAGAGCCACGGTGTGTTGAAGATCCTAACTTGTGAATAGTAACAGGGGCGGTAACCTCATACTCATCCCAGGAAACATCACCAATTGCAATCAAACGATCATACCCTTTTATCGCTGTACGAACGCCACTTGTCCCTAACACCCAGATACCATCAACAACCTGCGCTACATCTTGTATATTCGTAACAGAACTCCAGTTAACAGAATATGTTTCAGGCCATATATTTCCACAATCGTATTTAATATCCACAGTCTTAAGAGCTGTGTTACCAAAAGTATCAGTTGCCGTAATTGCAACTTGATTTTGTCCGCATAAAAGGTCTGTGTATGCTATATCTATGTTAAAATCGCCAAACGAAGTAAGACGTCTTTCATCTGGTCCAAGAGAGAGAGGATACTTTGGTCCGCCATTCAGAGAATATGATAGTGAGGAAATATCATCCAGGTCAGGGTCTGATACCCTGCCCAGGATATTTATCCATCTTTGTGGTATTCCAAGATACCCAAAACGTTGATAATTACCGTACCAAACGTTAACTACAGGTGGTTTTGTGTTCCCACCATCCTCCGGATTAATAGGAGATGAGGTATTGAAGAAATAATCAATCAGGCCGGTATATGCCGGTATACTGCTGCCGCTGCCAGAATTTCCTATAAATATCCCTACTGATTTTACTGTTAGACCATAGCTAAAGCTAACGTTAGTAAACCATTTCACTCTATTATAGGAGTACGACTGTGTCCACTGGTTTCCCTGTCGTTTAATACGCATATATAAAGGAACAGAGCTAGGAATATCATCCATTATAATACGGTTTTTTTTGGTGGTGGAAGATCCATTTGCATAACTTGCAGCAAAAATTGCAATATCTGTGCTATTAGAATAAAAATCAAAGCGCAGATAATTTTTACTATCCTGTTCAATAATTAATCCTTGCATCTGATACTTTTTGCTTAATTGAGACCCGAACTTTACCTCAATCTCAAAATCGGTATTATTAGCAGGCTGCATAATTCGCGGAGCAGAATTTCCTCCAGTCCTTATCTCATGTGATATCCCCGCAGGAACAGATATTGATATACCAGTTCCTGTCATGGTCAGGCTTGCATCTCCAAGAGGATTAATAAATGTCCATATATCTTTATTGAGATTTGTTGCCCTGAAATCATCAGATACAATATTTGACTGACCATAAGTCAAAACCGTATAAGAGGGCATAGATATACAAACTGCAGCGATAAAATACCATATACTTTTTCTCATACAAATCTTTCCTCCTCAAGATATTACTAAGGAATGGATAATAATAGTATTGGACAGTACACAATCCTTTAATAACTGATCATTCAGACGAAATATCAAAAAATATACCATACAGGAGAAAATTTAATTTAATTGCGTTTTTGCGGCAAAATAGACCTTTCCTGGAAAGAAAAAGGAATACATCTATAATACATTTGATAAAGTGTGTGACATATCACAAAAGTGTGCTGTTACAAAATGCGGCATGTCACATGAAGTGTTGAAGGGTATCAAAAAGGATACATACCTGTAGAGAATTACTGCCAAAATATCATTCTTTATTAAGAAAAAATCAGGTTTGATACTTCTAAAAATATTTGCTATTCAGAAGTTTGATCTCTAGAATGTAATGCAATACAATAAATTTTTAAGATATTTTATAAAGGGAGCTTATATAGTATGGAAGATACGCCCTTTCAAGAGTTATTACCCCTAATATTTCAATACCTTGATAAAGAAAAATTAATCAAAGAGAATCCCTCAATAACAGAAGAGATGATTGATACCTTTATTCAGGAAATTTCTCATCAAAAAAAAAGGAAAAAATCTGATGAAGAAGGATTACAACAGCATTCAGGTATGCAACATAAAAAAAGCGAATTGGATGAACTTATTATTCATACCGACGGCGCATCAAGGGGAAATCCCGGCAAAGCAGGCATTGGCATAGTTATATACGATAAAGAACATCGTATTATTGAAGAGGCATGCAGGTATATCGGAAAATCTACCAATAATGTTGCTGAATATCGGGCCATGATACTGGCAGCTCAAAAAGCCATTCATCATAACGCTAAAAGAGTACTCTTTAAAACGGATAGCGAACTTCTCGTAAGACAACTTAATGGTATATACCGTGTAAAAAGCGCCAGTATTCTGCCTCTCTATAACCAACTTATGGCAATTCTGCGCAAGATACCTGCGTGGAAAATTCAGCATGTGCGCAGAGAAGAAAATATCCATGCCGACGCTTTGGCCAATCAGGGAATTGATGACTCTCTGGAAGGGTAGTAACGTTAAATTAAAATTGACTAATATTTACCTGTGTGATATAGTTACAGGCTAAAAATATTTGTTCACGATGCAGATAAATGGTAATGTGAATATTATGAGCAGCAGTATATTACAAGCTATAAATGTATTTAAGGAATACACAAGCGGTGAACGCACATTACCTGTCTTACACGGAGTAAATCTCTCTGTCGAAAAAAATGAAATTGTAGCAATTGTAGGCGCATCCGGGGCAGGGAAAAGTACGCTATTACATATTTTAGGAATTTTAGATACACCTACCTCTGGTTCAGTATTATATAAAGGTATAAATCTCACGGAATTAAGTGCAAAAAAACAGGCAGAGACAAGAAATCGCACCTTCGGATTTGTCTTCCAGTTTTATCACCTTTTACCCGATTTTACTGCATTAGAGAACGTTTTACTGCCAAGTTTGATAGGAAGTGGATTCTCAAATACAGAAATATCGGATAAAAACTACAAAAGGAAAGCGCTCTCATTGTTAGAAAGAGTCGGACTGGGAAACCGGGTAACGCATAAACCCTCGCAACTTTCCGGCGGGGAAAGACAGCGAGTTGCTATCGTACGGGCATTAATCAATAACCCTGAAATATTGCTGTGTGATGAGCCTACAGGTAACTTAGATACAAAGACAGGTCATGAAATTCTCGAATTAATTTGGGATTTGAACAGAACATCACACCAAACACTGATAATCGTCACTCATGATGAGGAAATAGCCAAACACGCCGGACGCATTGTAAGAATTATCGATGGACGTATTTTAGAATAGAAGGAAAGAAAGGAGTAAAAGGTAGATTAATGGGATTAAAGATTTATATAAATGGTCAAATACTTCCTCAAGAAGATGCTAAAATATCTGTCTTTGATCATGGGCTGCTCTATGGAGATGGAGTATTTGAAGGAATACGTGCCTATAATGGGAAAATATTTACATTAAATCAGCATCTTGATAGATTGTATGATTCAGCAACAGCCATCGCGCTAAAAATTCCCTTAACAAAGGATGAAATGGCGCATGCTATAAAAAAAACCATGGAAGCTAATAATCTAACGGATTCTTACATTCGTCTCGTTGTTACCCGAGGCGTTGGAAAACTTGGATTAGACCCCAACAAGTGCGCAACACCGCAGGTCATTATTATCACGGATACCATTGAACTATATTCAAAAACACTTTATGAAAAAGGGCTAGATATTGTAACAGTAACAACGATTCGAAATCATTTCTCTGCCCTCGATCCCAAAATAAAATCTCTTAATTATCTGAATAATATCTTAGCAAAATTAGAATCCATACAAGCAGGAGCCGGAGAAGCGCTCATGCTCAATAAGGATGGTAATGTAGCAGAGTGCGCTGGGGACAATATCTTTATTGTTAAAAATAATACCCTTTTAACTCCTCCGGAAAGCGCCGGAATATTAATCGGCATTACCCGGAATATTGTAATAGAATTAGCCACTGAAATCGGAATCCAGGTTAAAGAAGAATTAATGACCCGATACGATTTGTATATTGCCGATGAATGTTTTTTGACCGGAACTGCTGCTGAAATTATTCCTGTTGTAAGAATTGACGGAAGGACAATCGGTACAGGAAAACCAGGAAAAGTAACTCTGAGCTTACTGAAAAAATATCAGGATCTTACGAAAAACAGTTTTTAGACATGCTCATGCTGCTTCTTTAAGGAAAAGGAGTTAAAAACCATGATAGATATACCAACGCAAATCAAACTATCAGCTATATTAAAAGTAGGCCAGTGGTATTTATCTTTAATATGGAGATCTATAAAATCTCTTACATGGCTGAACCATATTCTATCCCACAGGTTTCCTATAGCGCCCGCCAGAATAAGCCCCAAAGCTACATTTGACACAAAGAATGTTTTATCTGACCAGATATAAATACATATAATTATTATAATTGCTATAGCTGAAAAAGCGATGAAAGCGTTGGTTCTACCAGGAAACATTCCAAAAACAACACCCTCATTTTCAGTTCTTAATATATTTAACAAACCAGGAATTAAGGTTACCTTTTCAAAGGCATCTAACCGAGAAAAAACAAACCACTTTGATATAATATCGAGAATTACTCCACTCACCGTAGTAATAACAAATGCGGGTATGTTTTTCATGGAATATCTTTATGTGTGATCGACTTCCTCTTCCCTCTGGCAATCAATACAAAGTTTTGTATAAGGCACAGCCTTTAGCCGTTCTTTATTTATTTTTTTTTCGCATAGCTCACAAATACCAAAGGTACCATCTTCAATCTTTTCTAAAGCAGTGTCTATTTCACGCAGACTTTGTTCTCCCGTCTGTATAAGCTCGATCATAAGATCTCTTTCATAATTGTCAGTACCCACATCTGCCATATGAATTGGAACGTTAGACAAGTCACCAGACGCATCTTGTCTGGATCTTTTTAGCGCTTCTCCTTGCATAGAATCAACTTTGCCTACTAATCTTTCACGTAAAGAAAGCAGAAGTTTTTTGAACTGAGTAAATTCTTCTTTCATTTCCTTCTCCATCAATTAAAATCACGAAATAACATGCCTAAAGTTATAACTTCATTACCCGAATATGACACGACTTTTTAAAACAAACCGGAGAATCTCTCATAGTTAAAAGGACTCGTTTTTCCGCACACAACATACTATAAGCTTAAATTCTAAAAAGTCTAGCATATATTAAAAAATAGTCAATAAAATAGATAATCCCTGATAAAAAGAGCACCGCTAGACTGCTCTTCAGCAAACTTTGCCCTAATAAACAAATAAGGGATAATGCCACACGACCCGCATTATCCCTTATCAATAATTACTTAAAAATATAGTGTCTTTATTATTATTGCCCTTTTTTCTTTTCCTTAGTAGTCTTTTCCGGAACAATATCATTTATTTGCCAATTCCGTTCAAAGGCAGTACAAGATTTGTATGATACATCACGCATAAGGATATTACAAAAGGCAATTTTTGCATCTAAAATAATGGCATAATTACATCCAAAACAAATGCTCTTACTATTTTTCTTATTTTTCATCTACTGATTACTCCATTAAGGGTTAGCAGGAATATAAGCACTTCACCTTACAAAGTAATAATATTGATATTTACAAAAGAAGTCAATGTAAAAAAGCATAATATTGCTTCCTGTTGATGTATGTCAAACAGGTATAAATTTATTTGTAAAAAACGATTAAAATCTCTTGAAATTTACACTATTAGGTATAATATATAACTTTAAATTTTGGATAACTTTACTTCCGTATTATTACTGTTTTTGTAGGAGGAAAAAACCATGATTATGCAAAAGGAGAAAACAATAATAAAGAATTCGCTTAAAATTTTTCTCATGGCATCATTAGTAATAACCGTCAGGCACAAAACGACATTGGGGGTAGAAAATCGGTATAAATACGAGAAGCAGGAAGCAAGATACCAAAAGAGTTCCTTCCGTCAGTTTCAAACCACTCTTGAACAAAATTTTGATGGATTAGACCAAAAAGTGGATAACCTTGATACTATGAACCAAAACCTGGAAGGACGAATTAATATGCTTGCGTCTGAAAAGGATAAATTGAATAAAGCATATGCGCAGATGAGAACGAAACAATCTGCATTGGAAAAAGAACAGACCAAACTGAAGAAGAAAACTACGTCCTTAGAGGTTGCATACAGCAAACTCGCTCACAAAACAAAAGTAGCCAAAAAAACTAAAGCATCAAAACCAGTAGTAAAAAAGACTTCAAAGGCTTCAAAGAAAAAGATGGCACAAAAAAATCAAGCCAATACAAAACTCAAGAGCACAAAACAAAAAACTGCCAATAAAAAGATATCTGTTGATAAAAAGGTATCTCTGAATGATACTCAAAAGGTAGAAGATACCTCCCCTGTACCATCCTATCCTTCAATAACCCCAAGAGCAAATATATCTGAAGAAAGAAAGGCAGAAACTGTTAGTGAATTAGACATTAAAAAGATTAACGAAAAAGGTATTGAATACGGCAAGAAAGGGATGTATGACGAGGCAATAAAAGAGTTTCAAAAAGTCGCAACCGTTGAACCAGGCATGGCTAACATTCATTACAATCTGGGCCTTGCATACAAGAAAAAGGGGATGATTTCAGAATCTGAGAAAGAGTTCGCTGAATATGAACGTCTTAAAGGGCAAACCAACTAAATTACGGTGAATTCTTAAGAGTTTATAATTTCCAAAACTATCAAAAAGCATATTTTATATATAAGGCTGGTACAAACCATCCTTATATAATGTTATGAGCAATTCTCTTTTTGCAAATTCTTAAGCACTTATACATGCAAAATTTGATTTAAGTCAGTCCATCAGCAACCCTCATTAATTAATTGTTACCACAATATTTTTTGTATTCTTCAGGGGTATTTAAATTAATAAGGGATTGCCCAGATGCATCCAATCCCCCGAATTCCTTTTCATCCACAATCTTTACCCTCACTTCTGAAAAAAAATCAACAATTCGCAACTTGCCTTCTTCAAGACAGCGATACATTGGTTGTACGCAATTCTTAGAATAAAAGGCATGCATAGGTTCTAACCCACGGCTGGTCTGAGGCACAACCACATCATAGTCACCGATATATCTCCTGAGATAAAGAACCACCTCTTCATTAATAAAGGGCATATCACAAGCAACTACGAAGGCATGAGAGTTTTTTGTATACATCAACCCTGCGCAAATACCGCTCAGCGGACCTTTCTCTGGTATCACATCGGGCACTATGGGTAAATGTAAATTATCATAAATACTACGATCATTTGCTGATATAATAATTTCATGGAAGATTTTATTCAGTTTAGTTATTTGATGCTCAATAAATGTTTTATCTCCGTACTTAAGAAACGATTTATTGAAACCCATTCTCCGGCTTCTACCACCTGCCATGATAATTACCGTCACTCTATTCTCCTTACTTTTTAAAGTTAAAAAACGTTGACACCTTAATTTTAACTGTGATATAATCAAATTTCAATTTATACTTCTTATACTTCTCGTGTAAGTGTTATCTTTTTAATTTTATTGAATGAGTATCATGATGAAAATCCATGTAACAATGTATCTTCTTGCTTTATTCGTTTTTGTAGGAGCATCTTTCACCAAGATAACATTGGGAGAAGAATCGAATACCAAAAAAATCACACAGAATGGACAGCAAACGGTTGCTGATACCGATAAAGATGTAGTGGCCATTGTAAATGGGCAAAAAATTACAAGGCAGGATCTCTCGAATCTTTTAATAGATACCTATGGAGAGGATGCATTGGAAGTGCTTATCCGGAGATCGTTAATCTATCAGGAAGCAGAGAAAGAAGGAATCAACGTTACGGCTACAGAGGTTGAACAGAAATTAAAAAAGCTCGTCAGCACCGAAATTGAAGATCTTATGCGAATCAATAGGATAAAAGATAAAGCCGATCTTGAAAAGGAATTGGCAAAAGTTGGCGCCAGTTTCGAACAACTTGAAGAAAAATTATTAAAGAAGATGAGAAAACAAGCGGAAGTTGAGATTCTCGCAGAAAAGATTATGACAAAAACAATCGCTATTACAGAAGAAGATCTGCAAAAAGCCTATGATCTGGAATATGGCGAGAAGATAGAAGCAAGCCAGATTGTCTTTAAAAGCCGCAGAGACGCTGAAGAAGCGCTGAAAAAGTTACGAGCAGGCGCGGATTTCGAAACCCTTGCAAAAAACGAATCAATTGATCGCGCCTCTGCTATTAAAGGCGGCAAAATGCAACCTTTTAGTCCAAAGGACACTGTAGGTAAAGAGGTAGCATCTTTAAAGACCGGAGAACTCAGTGATATTATAAAAACAGACTACGGCTATCATATTATGAAAGTTACGAATAGGAAGGCTGCCAGCAATAAGAATTACAAAGCCGCCAGAGGGGAATTGGAAAAAGTAGTTAAAAATCAACGATACCGGGAGAGAATTGGACCCTGGCTTATTAGTCTTGTAGAAAATGCTTCAATCACAAAAAATTTGAACCGTAATTAAAATGAAAAACACTTTTATATTATTTCATATGTTTTCTATAAAAAATTTTTTACTATCACAATGTGAGTCCATTGAAGAGATCAAATGCCTGAAGAATTTATAATTAATGTTGCTAATAGAGTAAAACGGTTACCACCTTATTTATTCGGTCGATTAAATGCACTAAAATACGAAAAAAGACGTAATAACATCGATGTGATCGATTTGGGCATGGGGAACCCTAACGATCCTACTCCCGAACCAATTATTCAGAAATTATGTGAAGCTGTACAGGATCCGAGAAATCACCGATATACAGTCTCTGCTAATGGTATTTTTAATCTTCGTCGAGAAGTTGCTAAATACTATGAGAAACAGTTTGGAGTATCCTTAGACCCGGAAGAAGTGGTTTGTACTATTGGATCAAAAGAAGGGATCTCCCATTTGTGTTTAGGGTTACTAGAAACAGGCGATATGGCTCTTGTACCCAATCCTGCCTTTCCTATCCATATTCATGCAGTAAATCTCGCCGGAGGGAGTGTTATCAGTGTACCACTTACAGAAGATGAAAAATTTTTACCTAACTTAATTAATACGGCCAAGAGTCTTATTCCCCGACCCAAAATAATCATCTTAAACTTTCCTCACAACCCTACTGCGGCTACAGTTGAATTAAGTTTCTTTGAGGAAATCGTAGCCTTTGCCAAGAAACAGAACATTATCATTGTCCATGATTTCGCATACTGTGAAATGACCTTCGATGGTTACAAAGCCCCTAGCTTCTTACAGGTTAAGCATGCAAAAGAGGTAGGTGTAGAATTTAATACCATGTCAAAATCATTTAACATGGCAGGCTGGAGACTAGGTTTTTGCGTGGGAAATAAGGAGATTGTCAATACCCTGGCAAAGGTTAAGGGCTATTACGATTATGGCATCTTCCAGCCAGTACAGATTGCCTCAATCATCGCACTCAGGGAATGTGATAAATATGCAAAAGAGCAGGCAAAAATTTATCAATCCAGAAGGGATGTGCTCTGTGATGGACTTAACCGTATCGGATGGGATGTCAAAAAACCTAAGGCATCTATGTTTGTTTGGGCGCCTATTCCTGAAAAATATCGTTCTATGGGTTCAGTAGATTTCGCCTTTAAACTTATTAATGAAGCTGAAGTAGCCGTTGCGCCTGGCGCTGCCTTTGGAGAGAATGGCGAGGGATATCTGAGGCTTGCAATAGTAGAAAATGAATTGCGTTTAAAACAAGCCATACGTCAAATTGATCGCGCATTAAGATAAATTACATACAAAAGTCAGATCCATAAAAACATGATAACCCTTGTCAAATCAAAATTAAAAACCTTTATTGGCGGTATCCATCCTGGTGAGGATGGAAAACTTCTTACGAAGGACAGAAAAGAGGCGCTTGCCCCACTCCCAAAGATCGTATACTTACTTATGAGCCAGCATATTGGCGCTCCTTGCAAACCCATTGTTAAAAAAGGGGATTATGTAACAAAAGGCCAATTGGTTGGAGAATCGCAAGGTTTTATATCTGCGAATGTACACGCCTCTATTTCGGGTAAAGTAACCGATATTGTGCCATGGCCACATCCAGTTACTGGCGTAAAATCTCCATCGGTTATTATCGAAAGGACTGATGAAGATTCATGGACGGAAGGTACCAATGTCGAAACCGATATAGATCTCATTTCTTCTGATGAAATTAAACAGCGCATCCAATCAGCAGGAGTTGTGGGATTAGGCGGCGCCACTTTCCCTACTCATGTAAAACTTACCCTGCCGAAAGATAGACCTATCGATACCGTTGTAATGAACGGCGCTGAATGCGAACCCTACCTTACCTGTGATTATCGGCTTATGCTTGATAGATCACGCGAAATTATCCAGGGCTTAAAGCTTATTATGAAGTGTATCGGATGCAAAAAAGCGCATATCGGCATTGAGGCGAACAAAGAAGATATTTATACCCTTTTCAAAGATATTCTATCAAATGAGCCGGATATTAAAGTAGATCTTATGGAGGTAAAATATCCACAGGGAGCTGAACATCAACTCATTAAGGCATTATTGAACAGGGAATTTAAACCAACGCAATTACCTTTAGAGGTAGGCGCTATTGTAATTAACGTAGGCACCGCTTTTGTCGTGTATGAGGCAGTAAAATTTAAAAGACCTCTCATTCAGCGCATAGTTACCGTTACTGGGAACGGGGTAGAAAATCCGCAAAATTTTCTCGTTCGTTTAGGGACACCGATCAAACATTTACTGGAAGAAGCAAGGGTCGTTTCAAATATCGATAAGATTATTTTTGGTGGCCCTATGATGGGCATTGCACAAGGCAATCTAGATACCGCCGTTACCATCAAAGGAACGGGAGGTATTCTCGCATTCAAAGGTACTCAGCAATGGAACTCCCATGCATGCATTCGATGTGGACGTTGCATTGATAGTTGTCCGTATGGACTTAATCCCAGCATATTAAGTATCCAAAGTGAAGCAAAAGAGTTTAATCTGGCGTTGGAAAATAACGTAATGGAATGTAAAGAATGTGGTTGCTGCACATATATTTGTCCAGCAAAAAGACCCATTGTCCACCTCATTAAATTTGCAAAGGCTGAGATTGCTAAACAAAAGGCACAGAAGGCAACGCCAGCCGAACGAAAATAAAAATGTTAAACCAAGTTCAAGATAAAAGTATTTTAATTGCTAGCGCATCCCCTCATATTCGTGATACAGACAGTATCCCCCGGATAATGTGGGCCGTGGTACTCTCTTTAGTCCCTGCAGGGATCGCCAGTATCTTTACCTTTGGATATTACTGTCTGTACGTCATTTTATTAAGCATTGTAAGCGCTATTTTCACTGAAGCGCTTATTCTAGGGGTGCGAAAGATATCAGTCATAAGTACCTTGAAGGACGGTAGCGCTGTTGTTACGGGTATCTTATTGGCATATACCTTACCTCCTGGCGTGTCGTGGTATATACCTGTAATCGGCTCTTTCTTTGCAATTGTCATTGTAAAACATGCTTTTGGAGGGCTTGGAAATAACATCTGGAACCCGGCATTGGCAGCACGCGCATTCCTGCAAACTGCTTATCCTGCCGCTCTTAATTCAGATTGGCGTGTCTTACAACACGGAATTGGCAATCTTTTTCATAACATAACAGAAATTGACCCTGAAGGAAATATGGTAGATGCTGTAACAAGAGCAACACCGCTAGCAAAAGAGGCAGGGGCAGAAGCATACCATTTTACGCAACTCCTCATAGGAAGCGTACCAGGCTGTATCGGTGAAACTTCCACAATTGCCCTATTGTTGGGTGGCGCCTATCTAATCTATAAACGTTACATAAACTGGTATGTACCAGCTTATTATATAGCTACAGTTTTTATTATGGTTTTAATTTTACCCCCGCAAACAAAAACACCATGGGCCAATAATCCCTTTTATCACATTCTTGCAGGAGGGTTAATTCTTGGTGCATTCTTTATGGCAACAGATATGGTTACCTCTCCCTTAACAAAATCGGGGCTTATCATTTTTGCTGTTGGTACAGGTGTATTAACAGTACTGATTCGTTTTTATTCTGGCTACCCAGAAGGTGTGTGTTATTCTCTATTGCTTATGAACACAGCAACACCTCTTATTGATCGATTCACAAAACCCCGGTTATACGGCGCCAGAATAAAGAAAGCTTAAGATGCAAAAGAAGACACAATATACGGTTGTTCTGACTATCGTTTCCCTTTTGGCTTCTCTTGGAGTCTCATCAACCTTTTTACTTACCAAGGGTACTATCAAAAAAAAGGAACTGGCTACCCGGATGGAGGCATTGTATACTGTGTTACCTGGCCTGGAAAGTCCAATAGAAATTACTTCTCCAAATGCAACTGATCATGACCATGTTTATAAAGGTATCAACAAGAAAGGCGAGGTTATTGGCTATGCAGCGTATGGGGAAGCGCAAGGATATTCAAGTAAGATTAAAATCATGGTCGGAATCAATCCCAGCTTTGAAAAAATCCTCGGTATCAACATTCTTGCACAAAATGAAACTCCTGGTTTGGGAACAAAAATGACTGATATCGAGAGTACCTCTACACTTTGGAGTATAATTTTTGGCAAAGAACCGAAACCACTAGACCGGGATAGCAATGAATCATGGAAATTACCGTTCTTTAAACAACCGGAAAGAGTTAAGAAATTTGGATTATCAAAAAAGGTAAAAAATAAAACTCAACCATGGTTCCAGGAGCAATTCAAGCAAAAAATGTATAATCAGCTTGTTGTCTCAAAAGTAAAAGATGCTGATAAAATTACCGCTATTACAGGAGCTACCATATCTACAAAAGCAGCAATCAATGCTGTACGGGATGCCATAGATAGAATTAAGAACGTTGCTCAACCCTCAGATTGGGAAATCAAATAATCTTTCGTCAACGGCGTTTTGCATATGAAAGGAATTGAAGAAATCAAACCTATTGTTGAATCGTTAATATTTGCATCTGAAGAGCCTATTACGCTAAGAAAACTGAAAGATATCATTGAAGATATTGATAGCGCTCAAATTCAAGAGGCCATTACACAATTAAAGAACGATTATGAGATACAAGGAAGATCATTTCAAATTGAGGAAATTGCTGGCGGCTATCAATTATATACAAAACCTGAATATTATGAATGGATAACCAAATTAAGAAAGAAATCGGGAGATACAAGACTTTCACAGGCAGCTCTCGAAACACTCGCCATAATTGCCTATAAGCAACCTATCTTAAGAGCAAATTTAGAATCCATCCGCGGGGTCCAATCAGGCCAAATTATTCGATTGCTTATGGAAAAAGACCTTGTTAAGGTCATAGGAAGGGATGAGTCATTAGGACATCCTTTACTCTATGGCACCACAAAAAAATTTCTTGAATATTTTGGGTTAAAAGATATTAAAGATTTACCTAAAATCGAAGAATTAGAAGCCCCTTAGTAAGGATAAATACTTCCCGGAGCATATACATATTTTTGCATAAAGCGTGTTTTCTCTGCTCAAGGCGAACACCATGGAAAATAGATATGAAATTCAACAAATTACACGCATGGAATGTAGATTATAAAAAAGCCATTCAAATTCAACAAACGCTAAGGGATTTATTAATTATAAAAAAATCATCCGGGAAAATAGATACGATAGCAGGCGCCGATGTTTCTTACGACAAACAGAGTGATTATTTCTTTGCAGGTGTGATTGTATTTACCTTGAACAGACATTTAGAGCAGATTGAAGAAGCTACAGCAATAGACAAAGCAAGATTTCCTTATATTCCCGGACTGCTTTCCTTCCGTGAGGCGCCTATCCTGCTTAAGGCATTTCGTAAACTAAAAAATGAGCCCGATATTATCCTGTTTGATGGGCAAGGAATTGCTCACCCCCGGCATCTTGGCCTGGCATCTCACATGGGGTTGTTTCTCGATAAACCAACCATTGGGTGCGCAAAGAGTAGATTGGTGGGAGAATATGGGCCCGTTGAAAATGCGGCAGGTTCATACACAAAACTTCTCTACAAAAATGAGGTTGTAGGGGCTGCGCTTCGAACCAAGATAAATACAAAACCTGTATTTGTATCTCCCGGACATAAAACAAATCTGGCATTTGCGATCCGTATTGTTATGGCAAGCTGCAGCAGATACCGTATTCCCGAACCTACAAGACAAGCCCATTTATTAGTAAATAAATTAAGGAAAGAATCACATTTACAGAAGTAAGGAGTTTTGTTATGAAAATAAAGGCTGTAATCTTTGATTTGGATGATACCCTATATGATTGTACAGGTCTGCTTATCGATGCATCAAGGAGACGCGCAGCCAAAGCGATGGTCGAAGCAGGACTACCATGCACAGAAGAAGAAGCCTATCAGTTACAAAAAGAACTTTCCGATAAATACGGCCCATATCATCTGGTATTCAACGAAATCGTAAACAAATATCGTGCAAATGCGAAGTTAATCAATATTGCCTACAAGGCATACAACAGCAGCGAGGTTTCTGAGATTAAACCATTCCCCGATGTTATTCCTACACTTAAAGAATTAAAAGACAGAGGTTACTATCTTTTCCTTTTATCTGTAGGCGTTCACGAACGTCAGGAGAATAAGATAAACATTCTTGGATTAAGACCATATTTTGACGAAATTGTAATTAACGATCAGGAGATTGGTCCCCTTATGGAAGATTGCATTCGTAATCTTATTGGAAGATATACTATCAGCCCTTGCGAAACGGTTATGGTAGGTGACAAGATACGGGATGAATTGCGAATTGCAAAATCCTTAGGTATGATCACTATCCAAATGCTGCATGGAAGGTATAAGAATGAGCCTTCTACGAATGATTATGATAAACCTCATTATAAAATTAAACGCATCTTCCAAGTCCCTACCATCCTACAGCTCAACAATGTAGGAAGGACACCAGACAGGCTAAAAATTGTCGCTATTGGAGGAGGTACAGGACTTCCCATTATGCTGGAAGGTTCAAAAACATACAGTAAACACCTTACCGCTGTCGTAACCGTTACCGATTCAGGCAGAAGTTCCGGTGTTCTGCGGGAGGAATTCGGGATACTTCCGCCAGGAGATGCGAGAAATTGTCTTGCGGCGCTCTCTGAAACGGAAGAACAGGAGCGAGACTTGTATCAACTGTTCCAATACAGATTCAACAGAGGATCACTCGAAGGCATGAGTCTTGGGAACCTGCTCATGGCTGCACTGACTGATATTACCGGTAGTTTCGAACAAGCGATTAAAAAGGCAAGTAAGATATTGAGTATTCGGGGTAAGGTACTTCCTTCGACCCTTACAAGCACTCATATTTGCGCAGAATTAGAAGATGGAACCTATGTAGAGGAAGAATTTAATGTACGTGCCCTGGGAAAAGCGCCTATTAAAAATGTCTTTTTGAAAACCAAAGATGTAACACCTCTCCCGGAAGCTGTAGAAGAAATTCTAAAAGCAGATATTATTGTGATAGGACCAGGCAGCCTCTATACAAGCCTTATAACAAATCTCCTGGTTTCAGGCATCAGAAATGCCATCCGAAACAGCAAAGCTACTAAGATTTATGTCTGCAATATTGTCACTCAACCTGGGCAAACTGATCACTACAAGGTTTCTGATCATATCAATACTGTTGTAAAATATCTTGGGGATGGTGTGCTCGATTATGTTATTGTGAATAATAATATCCCCCGTAAAGACATTCTTGATAAATATCAAAAAGAAGGGGCCGAATTAGCTTTAATGGATGAGGGTGTTTATAATTTGAATGTGAATATTAAGAAAGCTGATCTGATTGAGGACATTAACCAAAAACGCATTCTTTGGGAGAAACAAGACCTAATACGGCATGATCCTGACAAACTTGCTGATTCAATTTGCAGAGTATATGCCAATTTACCATTATTAACAATAAGATAAAGCTTTGCAAAGCACCAATCAGCAACTATAAGGCTTAAAACACAACAAATCTGAGTTTTTTGTAAAGAAAAGATTACTTCTGTATCGTTAGTCTCACATGCTCAAAGCATCCCAAATGTATTTACGCCGCATTGAACATTCGTTTCATATCTTATCTCTTTCTTTTCTAACAAAAAGTTTTATAGGTCAAATAAAGCAAAGTTGATAGAATAAACAGCAATATCCCTGACAGGTGAAAAGAAATACTTTGATAGGTAATTATAACGAAAAAATATCATTGATTTTGATTATAATTATCTGTATACATATATTCATAATTTAGACAAATCATATTTATCCAAGCATACATCAATGTCTTTTAAAGCATTTTGAGGCATTAAGAATATCTGTTTATAGAGAAAAGAAAAAAAATAAATATGAAAAAATCAAATACGAAGCAGATGTCTAACCCTACAGAAGCTATAGTATCAATTGAAAAAGAATTAAAAAATTTTGATAAACAAATTAAGGTCTTACTAGCAGGTTTCTCATCTTTAGTTAAGAATTTTGATACTGTTGTAAAAAAGATTGATACCCTTGAGAAACGAATAGACATCATGGAAAAGACCTCACATTCTTCAATCAAAGCCCTTGAGATAAATAAAAAACAAACGGAGTCTGCGTTAAAAAATTTTCTGGAATTAGAAAAAAAGATAGAGTCCGGGATTAAGGAGCTTATCATCAGGAATAAAGAGATGGAAGATGTGGCAAAAAAGGCAAAAATCATGGAAAAGAACATTGAATTGTTAAAATCAAGCCTTGAAATAATAGAAGATGATGTTTGTGAAATCGAAGATATGAATGAAGAGGTATTAGATATCATGCAACAGATACAGGATTCTTTAGAGGAGAATGATTAGAGGTATTTATTTCGTGTCAGGGCTTACCTTACTACTATTATAGGAGTGAAAATATGAGTGAAGAAAAAAATACTACTCTTGAAGGACAATCTCCAAAGAAATCTGCATCACGCCAAAAACCTCTTGTCAAAAAGCCCAAAAAGGAACAAACAAAACCAGATATCCAAGAAAAATCCCTCCCCGATGCAGGATCCGCTGCATCACTTGTAAAAAAGATTCATGAAATTGCTGATAAAATAGAGGAGAAACCTATAAAATCATTTGAGAAAAAGGAACAGGCAGAGATCATTAAATCTTACGAGAAATTAATCTGTAAGATGGTGCGGGAAATTAATAATTCCAGACGATAGAAAAAGAATGGTAAGATGCTGGAATCTCATACATCAACTACAATTTTTTAAAGCTACTGTATAATTTTGAGTAAAAGCAATTATTTTATTTACGGTGTCGTTTAGGGGCATAACGGTTGTATCAAATACAAAATCTGCTGCTTTATCATAAAGTGATCTTCTGTATGCTAAAAGATATTCAATTTCCTGATAGCCGTTCAAATTCGTAAGGTTCGGTCTTTTATGTTGTGTCTGAATATTCTCATAAATTCGCTCGTATATAGTATTCACATCAGCTTCCAGGAGGATTACAATTCCATTTCTTTTCAGTCTCCTGACATTCTCTTCTCTAAGAATTACGCCTCCACCTGTAGCAATAATCGCATCGTTTAAACGGCATAATTCTTCAATAACCCGTACCTCAATGTCTCTAAACAGATCTTCTCCACCCTCAGTAAAGATATCTCGAATTGTCCTCTTCTCACACTGCTCCAAATACTCATCCGCATCAATAAACACCTTGCCAAGCCGCTGAGCAAGTATTCTTCCTATGGTTGTTTTACCAGTGCCACGAAATCCAATTAAGATGATATTCATGTACTAAAAGTGATCTCTGTCACTCCCCATGATATAGTTTTTTATAGGCAATTTTCTCAATTAATTCAAGCGATGGCATCTGCCCTGTCCATAATTTATATTGTGCTGCTGCCTGATGTACAAACATTGGTAAACCACCTACAGTCCTGCAACCCAGACTTTTGGCATCGCGTAGTAATCTCGTTTCCGGAGGATTATAGATAGTATCAAAGACAATCATGTTGGGCTTTAGATAGTTTTTATCAATTGGGGTCTCATGAACGGAGGGAAACATACCCACAGAAGTTGCATTAACTACTATGTCCGCTTCTAGTACCGGGAGATCACTGAATTTCCTGTAAGAGCAGTCAACTTCACAGGCAAGTGATTGTGCTCGTTCATAATTTCTGTTGAAAATCGTTATCTGCGCCTCACGTTCCTTTAATCCGAAAGCAATCGCACGGGCTACCCCCCCTGCCCCAACCAACGTAACCTTTTTTCCCTGTAAACTTCCCGCCTTCGCTGTCATTCCGGATACGTTATTTATACCTTCTAATACTCTGACAGCAGCTTCACAATCTGTATTAAAACCAATTAGTCGTCCGTCTCTGTTTACAATCGTATTAACTGCTCCAATCTTCTTTGCTATGTGATCTATTCCATCCAGATGACCCATTACAGATTCTTTATGAGGAATTGTTACACTATAACCCTTTATATCTAACCCTCTAAACTCTCTTATAAAATTTCCAATATTGTCCACTTTAAAAGGAACATATATATTATGAAAACCCATCTCATTAAAAAGGGTGTTATGAATAGCGGGACTGATGCTATGAGAAACCGGATTTCCTATTAATCCATAAATCGATGTATGTTTATCCTGCCTTCTCACGTGATATGTATTAAGAAGTTCGTGAATACCAACCTGTCCGGGAGCTGATTCCTTTCCTGACCGGAGAGAAGCAAAGGTCAAATAGCTGCCAAATTTCTTATATAATATTCGGCTAATAATGCCATACTCACCCATACAAAACGAAATTGTGGGCATATCAACCTGCTGAAGCAATTGATATATCTTAACATTATCGGTAATATCGTTTGCATAAGGAACTATTTTTACGATATCAGCGCCACTTTGCTTAAGTCTTTGAAAAATCTCTATAAGATCATCGGGTGTTTTATCGAAGTTATGATAAGATACGATTCGCTCTGTTTTGCCGGTATCGTTTACTTTTTGAATACTATCATGCTCAACATCTATGTAATCAACTTGTAATTCGACAGCAAGCTTTAGGAGTGAAATCCTATCTTCTTCACTTCCGGTAAATCTACCACCCTCTCTGACAGGCCTGCTTGTAACAATTACCGGCTTTATGCATCCTTTTAACAGCCGTTTTAAATCCAGGTCTTTTATATAATCAATGCGTAATTCGATAATATCTGCAACCTTTGATGCCTCTGCAATATCCTTAAGGGCATCTTCAAGGTTATCTGCAATAATAGGTACACAAATCATTAGAGTTATAAGAAAATGTTATTTGATATGGGTGTAAGAAATTTATTTCATATGCAGAAGTGTCTCTTCACTTTCCGGTACGTTAAGGAATGCCTTCTTTTTTCCAGTATTTCTAAGGATGAATCGTATATTTTGGGTTATTTGCTGCTGCTTTATTAATCGCATGCAGATAAGCCTTTGCACTGGCTTCAATAATATCGGTACTTACCGCACGTCCTGCTATGGATTTACCATTCACATCAATATTTACATAGACCTCACCCATAGCATCTTTTCCGCTGGTAACAGCTCGAATATTATAATCCTGTAATTTACCAGGAATTCCTGTCGATAGATCAATAGCCTTGAAAAGTGCATCAATGGGACCGTCGCCGATTGTAGCATTATCCACGGTACTACCATCCTGCAATTTGAGCCGCACCCCTGCAGTTGGCACGGTATTCGGTCCGCAACTGATGCTAAGACCTTCTAATTGGAAAATAGCAGGAACTTCCATTTTCTCGATACCAATAATAGCCCCAATATCCTCATCAAATACCTCTTTTTTTTATCCGCAATATGTTTGAACTCCTTAAAAGCTCTCTCAAATTCTTCTTCCGACAACTCGTATCCCAACTCTTTTATTCGCTCTTTAAGGGCATGCCGTCCTGATAGCTTCCCCAGTACAAGCCTGGTTTTCAGATGTCCAACATCTTCCGGTTTTATAATCTCATAGGTCGTACGCTCCTTGAGTACTCCATCCTGATGTACTCCCGACTGATGTGCAAACGCATTTTCACCGACAATAGCTTTATTCCTCTGCACTCTCAGCCCTGTCAGAGTACTTACTAATTTACTGGTAGCAATTAACTCCTTAGTAACAATGCGCGTGGAACAATGGTAAAAGTCCTGCCTCGTCTTAAGAGCCATAACAATCTCTTCCAGGGCTGCATTCCCTGCCCTTTCACCGATACCATTGATAGTGCACTCCACTTGTTGTGCGCCGGCCTTCACAGCAGCCAGAGAATTAGCCACAGCAAGTCCAAGATCGTTATGGCAATGTACGCTGATTATTGCCTTATGAATGTTTTTAACATGTTCTTTGAGTCCACGAATAAGAGCGGCATAATGATCCGGTACAGCATAGCCCACGGTATCAGGAATATTGACTGTTTTTGCTCCAGCATCAATGACAGCCTCTACAACCTGAACAAGAAAATCCAGTTCCGTCCGCGATGCGTCTTCAGGTGAAAACTCTATGTCATCCACATACTTTCGGGCATACTTGACCGCCTTAACTGCCAAATGGATAATTTCTTCCTTTGCCTTGAGTAATTTATATTTTCTATGTATTTCAGAAGTCGCCAGAAATATATGGATTCGTGGCTTCTCCGCTTTCTCGAGCGCCATCGCCGCACTATCAATATCCTTTTCAACTGCGCGGGCAAGACCTGCTACAGAAACCCCCCGGACCTCCCGGGCAATCCTCTTAACTGATTCAAAATCACCCGGAGACGATACGGGAAACCCTGCCTCAATAACATTTACCTGTAACAAAGCCAATTGTCTGGCAATCTGGACCTTTTCATTGATATCTAAACTAGCGCCTGGTGACTGTTCTCCATCACGAAGGGTCGTATCGAAAATAATGATATTATTGGCCATAAGTATTTTTCATAAGTAAAAGTTTAATTCCTGGTAGAATTCGATAAATTTTACTACATGCCCTTATCACATTCAATAACTATTTATTATTTGCCTATATTCTCTAAGTCTTTATAGGATAATACTCTATAAAATAAATTTATCACACCTCATCTGTCTATAACAGTATTGCTGCATGTTATGAAAAAAGATGAAACCATACCTATATAATTTTTGTTATAAGTGTATGAGAGGAAATTGGTTGAATCATTCCAATTCTCAAAATACCAAATCCTGTATAACAATTGGAGGTAAAGTAATTGTGGCAATAACAAATAATGATTATCCACAAAATCCAAATTTGGAAGTTAATACCAGGATTATAGTTCTGAAAACGCCAAATAGGAAATTTAAGGTTGAGATCTACATCAATGAGTTTTATTACAAGAAATACTCAATGGAGTAAAAAATAAGTAAGGAGATACGTACCATGACTCAAAAAATTGAAGAAAATATTTCACCTGAAACAGGTGACACACAATTAATACAACTTAATGATTTTGACAAAGAGATCGAGAAACTCATTCCTACCTGTGGAACAGTTGCGCTTACGGAACAGCAGAAGCAAGCATTATTCAGACCGGTAAACGAACAAGACATCGAAATTCGCCCCGATGGCCTGATTTATTTGCCATGGGTCGAATATGTAGCAAGGCTCAAGGAGGCTTTCGGCCTTAATTGGGCAATTGTACCTCAGGGAATGCCCAAGCATAATGGAGATTATCTTGTGTGGGGCTTTCATCTTATTATCCAGGGGAAGTTGGCCGGATTTGCAATTGGAGAGCAGGAATATAACCCGGATAATGCATATATGAGTTGGAGTGATGCATGTGAAGGTGCGAAGAGTAACGCCCTGATGAGGTTGTGTAAAGGCATAGGAATAAGCCTGGAGTTATGGAAACCATCATTTGTGAATGCCTGGAAAGAGAGATATGCAGAATCGTATTGGGATACCGATAAACATGGCAAGAGAAGAAAGTTCTGGAGAAAAAAACCTCTGACTCAATTAGAGGGAAAAAAAGAAGTTACCTCTTACAAAACGGTAAATTCTGCGAGTTATACCGATACAGATACGATTAAACCCCTCACACCATCTGAGCTTGTGAGGAAAATCCAGGGCGCTGAATCGCTGCCACATTTGAAAAATATCTGGAGCAAGCATCATAAATGTCTGGATACCTATGCGCCCAGAGACAAAGAACTTGTTACGAGAGCCAAAGATGGAAAGAAAAAAGCGCTGCTGACAACTGTTAAATAAGGAAAGCTTAAAAGACAGTTGACACGAAGGGCTTTACATGGGCAGGTGGAAGAGTTTCGAAGTTTGCTAGTATCCTTAATAAGATAATAAATGAAGCCTTCGGCGCCTTACTATCTCTTATCAAAATGTAGGACAGGGCTTAGCCCTCAGACCATACCAAATGAACAATTTTACTCCATTTTGAGATATTTCTTCCCTATGAGAAGCAAATTAATCGGCGTTTATGGTGATCTGCATGCAAGAGTAATCAAACCAGAACGCCGTTAAAAAACCGTTTGTTCTGTATGTCACACATCATCGAAGACCTATTACGATAGCGAAGTCAAACGAACAAGAGATCTTTCGATCTGTTAACAACGGTAAAATTGATATGTGTTCTTTTAAAGTCCTCACACGGTTTGCTTGTCCACCATGTGCGCACATCAGCAGTTGAACGAACGGGATGTTCCCTGTCAAAAACCAAGGCGAGTTGCATCGTATTCCTCAAATACATTGTATATTTTTAGCGCCAAACCCTAACTATTTCCTGTAATTCTTTAAAATTAAGATAATCAGTGAGGTACGCTTTTCGTAACAGATTTGGAGGAATAAACTCGTCATATTTCTGGAATCGAGGGGTTTCCTCTGAATCAAGCAGAATCTCAGATGAAGGCGTTAATTCACCCATATCCATAATTATTTTATGGATATCCTTTGCTCCTCCTTGCTCTATTTTAATTGTAAAGTAGTAGGGGGCGTATCTATCAATGATTTTAAAAACTGATGAACTCTTACAAAGATGATGGAGATATCTTTCTAATGTCCGAAAAGGAACACTGCCCATCCAGGGGAAGATGCAATAGGTATCGCCTCCCAAGTGAAATATATGGTCCCGATCCAATCCTGCATTCTGGGCTAGCCATCGGGCTTCCTTAAGACGCTCCTGTGCCTGGTTCTGCAAATAGTTATACTGGACATCCTCAAAGAGAACCTCTCGTATACATTTCAGGATTCTGGTATGAATATCTCCACCGCTGCCACGCCAGGATACAGTCGCCCTGCCCTTGACCAGCTTTACAAAAATCACCTTGCTTTTTAAATCAATTTCCAATACCTCCCAAGTTCGTCCGGCTAATGCAAATCGTTCCCCCAAAGGCGGGGGATAAATTATACTGCCAATTTCTTTAGAATCTTCCTTGACGTTATATTCATCGTTATCCTGAAAGACCGCGTAAAATCTGAAATTTCTGACAATCTGTTCACCAGCTAATCCAATAATTAGCCCACCCTCTTCGGTTTTCTGTATGTGGTCAATCTTAATCAAATGTACCAGCAATTCCTTAAAATCATCTGAAGATATTTCTCTGAATGGGGGGAGGGTAAGTACCCGTTGAGCCAGAGATGGCGGGGTAAGTTCACCCATAGCTGCCAGAATGCTCATGGTTTGATGATACAGCAGGCTGAAGGGATACTTTACAGGTTTTATCGGCTCAATCCACCTTTCATCAAGGTACAATTGAATAATGGCTATAGCTTGAAGAAGTCCCCAGGGAATCTGTTCAGGAAGCGGTTCTTTTCCAGTAAGTTTCTCTTCTGGGCAGACAAACCACATCTCAGAGGGATTACCCCTTCTGCCGGATCGTCCCAATCTTTGCAGAAAGCTGGCTACCGAAAAGGGAGCGTTTAACTGGATAATCCGCTCCAGCTGACCAATATCAATCCCTAGCTCCAAGGTAATTGTAGCCGCTACTACCGAGGGAGTTAAGGCATCACGCATGGCTGACTCGGCGGATTCCCTTAAGGCGGCAGATATGCTGCCATGGTGGACATGGTAGATATCCGGCAGCCGCTCTATTTCGGCGATCTGGCGTAAAGACGCTGTAACGGATTCCGTTTCGGCGAGGTTGTTAGCAAAGATTAGACACTTCCGTTGCTTACTGTTATCGAAAATATACTTATAATAAGGGTCAAATGGTAATTTATCGTTCTTATCTTTCGGTGATGATTCCGATGACTTATAAAAATGTTCTATCGCCAGCCTTATCTTCTGCTGACCGACTTTAACATTGGGGGTGATAATCTGCCTCTCCGTTCCTGAGCGCAGCCAGTCCTCCGCCAAGGTGTAATCGCCGAGGGTAGCCGACAAGCCGATTCTGCGCGGTTTGGTTTGTATGAATCTGGACAGCCTAGATAATTGACAGAGCACCTGCCGGCCCCGGTCTGAGCCCATAAAGGCATGTACCTCATCAACAATGATAAACCGTAAATCGCCAAACAGTCGGACCAATCCGGTACTCCTGTTAATTAGAAGACTTTCCAATGATTCGGGGGTAATTTGCAGCATGCCCCTTGGTTCTTTTAGCAGCTTTTGCTTATGATTTTGGGATACATCCCCATGCCAATGCCAAACCGGGAAATGGGCTTCCTTTAGTAAATCGTTTAACCTGAGAAATTGGTCATTGATTAAGGCCTTGATAGGGCCGATATACAGTACCCCAAGTGTGGTGGAAGGAGCTTCATGCAGGAGGGTCAGTACCGGCAGGAAGGCGGCCTCGGTTTTTCCTGAGGCGGTGCCGGTTGCCAGCAGCAGATGATGATCTGTATCAAACATTATGCGGCAGGCTTCTACCTGAACCGCTCTTAATTCCGTCCAACCATGAACATATATATACTCCTGGATAAAAGGGGCTAATCTGTAAAAAGGATTGTCATTCATAAAGAAATTTCGGCAAATTTACCATCCTCATCCACCTCCGGGTCTTTACCGGCCTTGGTGGGCTGGAAATTGACACCATGCACTAGCTGGCTAAAGGAGACCTCTTTATTTTGGAAAAGGATATTTAAGATAGTAATAAAGTCGCGTACCACCTCCCGCGGGGTCAGTAACTCCTCTGCCCCTAACCGGTTTACAATTTCCTGCATAAAATCCTGAAGTTCCTCAGACTTGAGAGCGTTCTCGTATCCATAATGGGCGGTATGGACATTGGATAATCGGGTGAGCAGGACAAAGATTTCCTCATGGGTCAACACATTAAGCCGGATAATCGGCCCGGCCATATCCTGCAGGCCGTCTTTTACAAAGCGGCTTTCCGCTAACCTAGAGCGCAAGGCTTCATAGCTGTACAGCCCCCGCCTTGAGTCCTCTATAAACTGGGGCGTTCCCGCCATCAGGATACCCAGACGCTCCGCTTTGCCCTGCATGGTATCGTTAAATACGGTGAGCAGCTTTTCGTAATTGTTCTGACGGGAAACGGTATTGGTAATCTTGTATAAATTAACCGCCTCGTCAATGATAACCAACAATCCTTTATATCCAATATCAGAAACAAATTTGGCCAATATTTTGATATAATCGTACCAGCTTTCATCGTCTATTATTACCCGCACCCCCAAGGCAGAATGTGCCTCGGTTTTGGTGGTAAATTCACCCCGCAGCCAGCGAAGGGCGGAGGCCTTCAGGTCGTCATTGCCCAGCCGATGACCGCGCCAATAGGTGCTGAGTACAGTGGCAAAGTCAAATCCATGTACCATACCCTCCATATTATGCACGACTTCCATTATCTTGGCTTCTACTGCATCATTAAAACGGCCATCATTGGAGGAAATACCAGCCTCTTTTATCACCTCAGCAGCAATACCGGAAATCCAGCGCTCTAAAATGGAAACCAACGCCCCACCATCAGCCCGAGTCTTGGTAGCCAGATTTTTCATCATCTCCCGATAGGTAGCTACTCCCTGGCCGTTGGTGCCGGTCAACCTGCGTTCAGGGGATAAATCCGCATCCGCCACTACAAAATTCCGTTCCATAGCATAGTTTCGGAGTAATTGCAGCATAAAGCTTTTCCCTGAACCATAGCGTCCCACGATAAAGCGAAAAACGGCCCCACCTTCGGCTACATTCGCCAAATCCCGCAATACGGCTGCCGTCTCGTTCTTCCGACCCACGGCGATATACTCCAAACCCACCCTCGGAACTACGCCCGCACCCAGGGAATTCAGTAAGGCCATAGAAATTCTCTTTGGTATCTTCAGACTAGCCATATATTACCTCGCTCATTTAGGTTAAATTATTCTGCGCACCATCTCCAAATCCTCTGCTTCGATTACCGGAGGAATGGAGATGGTTTCGATAATGATATCGCCCACGGTATCCAGTGCCAGCTCATTTATGGAATCAAGCAGTAACTCCGGCATAGTTACATTTTCATGAGCTATCCGGCAAATCTCTCTTGTAGGATCATCCTGTTCTACCAGAGCCTTAAGCAGGCTAAGTTGATAATGGGCTAATCTTGATCTAAACTTGGTCCATTCTTCAGGCAAGTCATTGTGCACCAATACAGTAAATATGTCTTTATTGGCAGTATACAAATGATCCAGTTCATCCCGGTAATCATCAGTCACAATTTTAGTTCCATTTTCACTGACAATCAAAACATCCCCCAATAATTCAAGAGAAAGGCTGTTGATATGGTCAACCAACTGTTCCACCAAAACACCAGGTAATGCCTCGGTGATAAGATTATCCTTCATCTTACAAGTATTCTTTAACAACACCTCTATTAAACGCTTCTCGTCTTTATCAAGTTCATAGAGGATTTTACTAACCTGATCCAGATCGGTAAGTAAGTGCGCAAGCGCACCTTCTGACTGGGTAATACCCGTAGCACTGGCGGCTATTGGTTCTTCTGCTAACGGCTTTTGAATATCGGCTATCGCAGCATCCCTTATGATCAGCATATCCCTAACTTGATCTGATTCCTTGGCCAACTCCTTAACCCTTACCAGGTCTACCACAACCTTTGCCTTAGGAGGTGGCGGAGTGATATGCTGAGCCAAAATAGCGATAAAGTCATCAATAATTGCTTTTAATTCAGGTTCTACCACATAACCCCTCAGCCTGCCCTTGTAATCTTTTAGCTCCCGAAGGCAGTTTTCTGCATGCTTAACCAATGAAGTTAAGAACTCCCTCAGCGGGGGATGTTTGGAATAGGGGATTATCGTACCAATTAATATTTCCTTATCATCATTTCCAGCATAAACTGCGCTTCGGAATGGACGACGTTTGATTGCCTCAGTTTGGCGCGGTTTAAACAGATCAAAAATCCCCTCGCCAGCCTTTTGTTTCAAGTGAGAATTGACCCGATCCAATACTCTTGGAATATACTCGTTTACTACCTGATGGTGT
>SULG01000031.1 GCA_005524015.1 Candidatus Jettenia ecosi | reverse complement strand
TTTATAGATAAATTACCTGATAAAGTCCCTGACATTCCATTTTTTATTAGTTTAAGCAGTTGGCTTCACGGATTAAATACAACATTAGGCCAATCTTTTTTTGAAAGTGTATCACATATCCTTTCCGGTGGTGAAAAGAAAGAATTTACTCCAAAGAGAGGAACCTTGTTAAAGGTATCGCAAGAGCAGAAGAATGCTATTGCCAATATCATCACAGATTTAAAAAATAAAGTTTCTAGGCCAGATCTAAATAGAGAGAATGAATTAATTTTTCTTACAACAACACATGCTAATTTAGATGCAAATAGCTTTACAGCAGATGTTTTTATTGAAGAAGAAACTAAAATTATTGCGATTGAACTTAAGACAGTACAGCCAAACGCAGGTGAAATGCGTGGTGAAAAACAAAAAATATTGGAAGCAAAAACAGCATTGTTTAATAGATTTTACAATAAAGAAATTGAATATTATATAGGATTTCCATTCGATCCAACAAGTGACACATCTACAGAAGCGAATAAAAGTAAATTTTTGTGTTCTATTATTGATGGTCATAAATATTTTGCTTCAGATGAAATTCTTTTGGCAAGTGAACTTTGGGACTTTTTATCTGGAGGTAAAAATACTATGGAGTACATATTAGATATAATAAATAAAATTGCCACAAAAGATTTTATGAAAAAGTTTAAATATCTTGACGATAACACTAATCGTAAAAATGATATTAAGATTTACGAGACGCTATTAAATGATTGGTTTTTATTCTCTGAAATAGAATTGCTTAATAACGATTTTAAGATTACCAAAAACTTACACAAGGAAACTAGAGCTCGAAGAATTTATAATCAATCGATCTTTATAAATGGCGAGTATAATTTTGAGAGATATAATTTTCTTATGAGTTTGATGGAGAAATAGAATATAAATAATTTGAAATGTTGGGTTCGTTTCGCTTAATCCAACCTTATCTTATATACCCTGTTTATTAAAAGGAGTATCTTATGTTAAAAAATATCTTACTGAATTTTACCTTGTTAGCCACACCCTTTATTTCTCTCGCTTTTGCTGATAGAAAGGAAATCCCGGTAGTGATTCAGTGGGAAAAGAGACTTGATGAAGCAATTGCTAAAGCAAAGACAACCGGAAAACCAATTCTTCTCGACATTTTTATGATTGGCTGAGCAAGCTGTGAATCTCTGGATACCGTGACGTATCCTCATCCCGCAGTTATTGACTATATCAAGAAACATTTTATTCCTGTACGATATAATATACAAACGAACCCCGATATTAAAAATAAATATCGGCTCCTCTGGGCGCCAACGGTGATAGTGCTGGATTTGAACGGTACAGACTATCATCGGTTTAATGGCTTCCTGCCACCTGATGAATTTATCCCTCAGCTAGAGTTTGGGATCGCTAAAATGGCTTTAGAAAAGCAGGATCTGGAAGCAGCAAGAATACAATTCACCAGCGTAGTGGAAAAATACCCGAAAAGCGATATTGCCCCGGAAGCTCAATATTGGGTTGGCGTTGTTGATTTTCAGCTCACCAATGATGTAAGCACAGAAATCAATGCGTGGAAAAAAATACAAGAGCATTATCCGGGCAGCATATGGGCAAGGAAGGTGTCAGGGGCGCTCTCGTGTGAAAATGAGTAATAGGGTGTGATTCTATGCAAAAGACAACAAGATACAAGCTGTAAATCTAATATTAACAGAGAATCGGTTTTATTAAGTATCTTGAATTTATCCATGAATATCCTGTAAAATATTAAAATGGAAAAAATACTATGGGGCGAAAGTTTTAGTGTTGGCGTTCGGGACCTTGATGAACAACATAAACAAATCATCATGATGGTAAACACCTTAATTGAGATGAATGACACAAAAGTCGATTCAGAAATTATTTCGGATACACTAACAAAAATGACCCGATACGCCACTGATCATTTTAACAAAGAAGAACAATATATGCTCCAATATAGTTATCCGGAATATTCATTACAAAAAAAACAACACCAGGAATTCAAGAGAAAAACTGTTGATTTTTGTATGGAAACGATGATCCACAATACGGAGGTCCCGATAGCAATATTCACGTATTTAAAATCGTGGTGGACGAACCATATACTGAAAGATGATATGAAGTATAAAAAGTTTTTCAACGAGAGAGGACTAAAGTAATTAAAATCAATTCCTGCATACCATAGTTGTCTATTTCTTCTCTATTTGGACAGTAACATTCGTCCCATGCGAAGTAACATCAAACACGGGTGATAGCTTGCTTAATGCCTTTAGTCTTTCCACATTTTCAGCGTCTGTCTTTACTTTAAAGTTAACCCGTATGTTCTCGTAACCTTTCCTGACTTCATTTGATAACCCCAAAAAGCCCCGAAGGTCAATATCACCCTCCAGCTCCGATTCTATCTCATCCAATTTGATACCCCGGATAGCAGCATGGTAGACCATAGTCGAAGTCAGGCAGGCTGCCAGTGCATTAAGAAGGTGCTCCACAGGATTAGCGCCAAGATCTTCTCCTGCAAGAACGGGGGGTTCGTCCGCCTCCAAAGTAAATGGTTTATTGTGAGGAATTTTTTTATTAGCGCCGTAAAAATCCTTGACAGTCGAGCGATTATGGCCGCCGTTGATCCATTTGTTATTTATATGAAATTTGAATTTAGCAAGCTCAGGGTTACCTTTTATAGCATTGACCGTATCCTCAATCATGCTAACGTTTACTCCATTTATTAATTTTTGCTCTGATATGGTTTTTTGTTCTGTCATCTTAGCTTACCTCCTAAATTGTAAAAATAAAACTCGGCTTCAGTGGCATGAGAATGTCGTTTATTGAAAGTATTTGCTTGACTAAGCGTGTGCTTTTTCCCCTGTTACTACGTCAAAGCGAATTTATTGAAGGGGTACTTCTCGTTTGTTGGCAATTACTCAGATTAATTTTTAAATTATCATGAATATCTGTATGAATCAAATATATTTTATTTTTAATTATCACTCAAAATACATGAGGCCTTCGGTCTTTTTTCCTCATTAAGTAAATCACGAATGAATTAGACTGGGCCCTGAGGATGCCAACGGGCCATATGCGTAGCATGGGTTTTCAAATATGCCCCAGGCTTATAGAACGTATCATAAAATTCCAGATCCAAATGATGCGCCTGCAAGTAGGTAATAACAAAGATTGATGGCGCCGTACCCGGAAACTTGCCGAAAGTGTCAAATACATATTGGGCCTGCCAAGCCACACACTCCCTGAACTCCTCACTATGTATCTGAGCAGCAGACCGCACCTTCTTTGAATCTTTCCAGGGACCGGGTGTGTCAGGATGGAATGGACCGCCTGGTCCGAATTTACGCCTACATACCGCCTCTACGGCTGCATGCATATCCTGATAATGGGGAGGACAGAAACCTTCCATAACACCCTCTAAGCCAGTAGGATTAGGATAAGGCCAGCGCTTATCTGAATCATATCGAAATCCCAGGCCGGGAACACCTGCATTGCTGTTTGTACCAAGCACACTGAAGGGATCAAGACCGTTGAACATCCAGCCTCCCAGACCCATTGCCTGCAATATAAGGGTACCAGCGTAGCAACTCGCCGACAGTTCAGCCGTGAGTTCAGCAAGGGACCATTGCTCCACAAACGTCAAAGGCCAGACATTGTTTACGTCTACAATGTTTTTAAACTTTTCCACCCCCGGAATGGAACACTTATGTATGTCATCCGTAAGGACGAGGCCATTTTGCAGCATATAGCAAAGAACGAGGAGAACATGCTGCGCGAGGTCTCCAACAGGGATAACGAGAAGCGTTCCCGGGTGATTGGCAACCCAGGTATTATGCGCCTCTGTATACGGTACTACCGGTGGTAAGCCAAGCCGGCCATCCTGAATTTTTCTGATGTGACTCCTCAGAACATGAAGAATTCCTTCAAGCTCAAGACTACCGTCCCCTTCCCTTTCAGCAAAGGCAGGGGCATCGCGGGCATCCAGCACATACACTCCTTCGTCATCTGTGAAGAAAGTCATGCTCGTATGAAAGCCAGCCGATGAAGGAAAGGTACGGCCGCCAGCCGCACCGGTATAATTTGATAGGAACGGCGCATACCGATGAGCGCGGTAAATCATATCGTGCCAGCTTGTGTTGCTGCCGCATGCAGCCACCACAAGAAGTTTCTCCAATTCAGAGAGAGGCACGGAGGAATGTCGCGACTTGTAGGCAAATACGCCATCAGGAATCTCCGCGCCCAGAAAGAACCGCCTGGAACGGCGACCTAACAGGGCTTCGACGAGACCGAAAGCAAGCATGTCCTGAAAACCTGGCGGCACCGTTACTTTTTCCATAAAAACCTCCTTTTCGCTCAATATTCGATTTGTGGATACTTAACATAAAACAGGCATATGAAAAACTGCCTTCGAGAACGAAGTACGAGTCAATTGGCATTAGTTCTTTAACCCTAAGTTGCTTATAATACAGCAAATTGCTCACCAAAATACTATGGAATACGTGTATCATGGAGTGATAAATTTACCTGATTAATATCTCAACTTTTTCCGTTATGAAAAACCTCGCTATTGAGTTCGTTTTGTTTAACCTAATCTGCATAACTATAGCTTCAGTATATTTTTCATGATAAAATCAGCGAAAGATGATAAAATCTGTTATATAATAAATTAGGTCTTCGGCGATTTTTTTCTGCCACGAAGATACTAAATTTTCTTCGTGCCTTAGTGGCTTTGTGGCAACTCTTATCTGTTATTAACATAAAAACCATTGGAGGTAAAAAAATATGAGAAAAATAATTATTATTCTTTTTATTACCATACTTGCCTCTTTCAGAGCTAGCCATGCCCAGGACTCTCCGAAAGCAGTAGTAGAGAAATACCTTGAGGCGGTAAGGAATAACAACTATGATACAGCCTATTCCTACATCTCTAAAACCGATACTACCATTATCGATTGGTTGGAGCTTATAAAATATGTAAGAAAGATAACGCCGCCAAAGCTAACGGAGGTTATTGATCTTGCCCATAGCGCAGTACAACAGGAGATAGTAGACACATCAATACGTGATACTACCGCTCTCGTAAAAACCCGGTCTATTGTTCCGGACATGGAAGAAACCCTGCGGGTTACGCAAGATCCTGAGGGTATAAAATTCCTTTTACAGCATGGTGGATTACCGGTAAAGGAAAAATCAGGAGAGTGCGCATTAGTGGTAGAGGATGGCAGTTGGAAGATTTCAAAGGTTAGGGGTGTTTCCTCAGATCAGGCAGCAGAGATTGCCACTGACTTTGCTGAACTCATTCTGGGTAAGGATGAAGCTAAAATAATACGTGAAAAAATCAATGAATTCATGAGGAAACAAGAAGGAGGTATTTAACCCGGCGCGATTGCAGGACACAGGTATCAAATCCACCAATATTAACACAGGCGCAGCAACAACTAGCCTGGTTGAAGGCGTCCTGGATGTTTCCGGTATGCTCAAATGTAATAGGTTAAACAATCCGGTCTCGTGCTCAGTCCTGACAAATATCATTATGCAACATTTCTGTTCCTGCTGATACTCAATTTAGTGTTTTGGCACAGCTTTCTTCTTATGGTAATATTTTTTCACAGCAAAAACATAAAATAGCAGGTTAATAAAACTATGTATGATTTAACAAAATTTGCCTTACAAGATATGACAAATTGTGGAGATGCATTGCAGCAATTTGAGTCAAAAGCGAAGAACATAGAAGAATTAACCAACTTGATGGTTCGCTATTTATATGACCATCTTATCGACAAACAAACAGGTGAAAAATCCTGCGCCCTCGTCCGTTTTTTCATGACATATCCTTACGCAAGCCTTGATAGTGAACTGCGCCAATTGGCTGATAAGACGCTCCATGGACAGACCGCTCCGCAAGAAATGAAATGTCTGATTCTTATGGCCACCGCGGGAATACAACCTGAATGGAATTCGGTAAAGCTTTCGAAAGAACATCGGATACTTCCTCTGCTGAATGAACAAATGCTAAAGCAAAACCTGATGGTTTATCAATTTATTTATCAGCTAGGGATAGGTGTTACCAATATATTGAATCCCGATCCAAATCTTGCGATTGAGTTGGAAAGTAAGATTTTCAATGTATACTATGTGCCTGACGCCATCGGAAGTCCTTATATTCCTGCTCAGCATGAATTTGTAGTCCCATTCGGGATTAAATCTGCATTGGGGTTTGGAGGTATGTTGCCCACGGGAAATTTATTTTCGTTAATTCTATTTTCTAAAACAAAGATTCCCCGTAATACCGCTGACATGTTCAAAAACATTGCATTGAATGTGAGGATGGCCGTATTGCCTTTTGTATCAGAAAAGATTTTTGTTATTGATAAAAACGAGATTACGGAGACAGAAAAGCTGAGATCACTGATCGCAACACAATCGAACCTTCTGGAGATGTACAAAAAAACTGCCATTGAACAATCCAGACACATAGAAAGCACATCGTGGAATATTGCAAGATTTTTGGGAAATTTTACCAAAAAAGCATGGTTATATGTTTCTTTGGTATCCGTCTCTGCACTGTTTCTCTTTGTTCATTATCAGACACATATTGAATTTACCTTACATGTAGCAGCCATACCCCTTGAAATCCTGCTGGGCGCTTTGTTAATCGAAAAGTTATTGGAGAAAAAAGAGAAGACAGAGAAATTGAAAAAATTAATGCATGTAAAAGGTTACTTGTTCCGATCAAAGATGCGCAATCTCTTTCTGAATCACTTCCATGCGCTCAAATTTCCTATAATAACCATATCAAAAATCAAAAACGCAAGCATAGAAGAATTAAGACACATGCGCAATGATGCTCATCACATCGAATATGTATCATTAGAAGCGATGGAAGCTATCATTATGGAATATGTCTCAACGTATCATGTGTTTTATGAATTTATGGAGCGGGCAATATTTCGCGATATAGATTCCAACTTTGAGAACATGATTTATATCTTGCACTTCATCGAAGATGTTAAATTATTCAAACAAACGAATCCAGACAAACTCTTCATTCACGAAGCACAAAAGCAGCGCTTATTAATGAAAAAGGTAAAAAAAATCTTAAGCGACGGTATCCTTAAATTTCTTGATTATATGATCGAGTTAAAAGAAAAAAATCCGGACATGTTCTATGAAATTTTGACTGATTATGAGCTATCATACCAGAACAATATAACAAAGCATGATCACACAAAAAACCCAAAGAATTTCACGGATGAAGCACTGAGTACAAATGTATAAGGCTGCTCAGAAGTGCTTTGTCGGATTCTATCTGTTGAGTAAAGTAGCGATTCACCCCATATGCATCAAGCTAAGAATAGTGTTCCATAAAGAAAAGAGGTATCCCTTTGGGAAAAGAGCAATGTGTGACCATGTTCCCCTCTAATCCCCCTTTCTAAACTTATCCTTACCCACAAGTTGAGACAAATTGAGACAAAGGTAGAAGCAAGGTAAACCACGAAGTACACGAAGAAAGAAGGCAGGAGAGACGCAAGATGTTGCGTCTCTACCCAATCCCGCAGGGATGTCATAATTATAGAAAAAGCAGAAAAAAGCCCTTAAACCCCGAAGGGGTGACATAGAATATACCTGCGTTGAGATGTCATCCTTTCGGGATTCTATGGTAGGGTATATTGTATCTAGAATCATTTCACCCCTTCGGGGTTGAATGCAGTATATCCGGTTTCATACAGAGGGTACTATAGAATCAACCAAAACTTACATACCCCTTTTCTTCAAGATAATTTAGTACAGCCCTCGTCGACTCTTCAATTGACATTTTTGATGTATCAATTGTTAGTTCAGGATTTAAGGGTTCCTCGTAGGGCGCTGATATGCCGGTAAATTCCTTAACTGTGCCTTCACGCGCTTTTTTATAGAGCCCTTTTGTATCACGCTGCTCACAAACTTCAAGAGGACATTTTATGTAGATTTCTACAAATTCTTCCTCTCTAAGCAGTTTTCTTGCGTTATCTCTGTCTTGTCTGTATGGCGATATAAACGCTGTTATTGCTATTACATTCGCATCGGTAAATAGCTTTGCAACCTCGCCTATGCGGCGAATATTCTCAGAGCGGTCTTCAGGCGAGAAACCAAGATTTTTATTCAAGCCATGGCGTATATTATCACCATCGAGTATGTATGCCAGGTGTTTATTCTCAACAAGGGCATGTTCAAGCTCAACAGCAATGGTTGACTTCCCTGACCCCGACAGACCCGTCAGCCATATGGTTACCCCTTTTTGCTTTAATAATGTTATTCTGTCCTCTTTTGCAATCTTACCGTGATGCCATTTAATATTGGTGGATTTTTGCACTGTCATACCGTCTCCTTTTTTATAGAGTAAACCGAAACTAACAGGGGAAATAAGAGAGAACTGTTTTTTAAAATTTCTATATTATAAGAACCGATCTTGAAATGCAATTTTTTTCTCATTTACGCAGAATTATCTCAAATTTCTCTATGAAATCTCCCGTAAATGTTTTATGATTTTTTATCATTTATTTTTACTTTAGAAATCGTAACAGAACCTGAAAATTACTGGCAAATTTCATGAAAACCATACGGGTAAATCTATCCGATGACAGTTATAACATCTTTATAGACAAAGGCATCCTCAAAGGAATTGGGGACATGCTTGCCAAAGAGAAACAACCATGCAAGACCCTTCTCATTACTGACAAGAATATCGATAGGATTTACAGCCACATCGTAACCGAGAGTCTCGCGCAGCATGGTTTCCGTGTCAAATCTTTCACCCTAACACCGGGGGAAGACCAGAAGTCCCTTGAAACAGCAATGATTCTCTATGAGGCGTGTTTTGATCATAAGCTCGACAGAAGTTCTCTTATCGTAGCTTTAGGCGGCGGCGTGGCAGGAGATATGAGCGGTTTCGTTGCTGCGACCTTTATGAGGGGCATCCCGTTCATTCAGATACCAACTTCACTTCTTGCGCAAGTTGATAGCAGTATTGGGGGAAAGGTAGCAGTAAACCATCCCAGGGGGAAAAACATGATAGGAAGCTTCTACCAGCCACTAGCTGTCTTTATTGATACAGAAACACTTTCAACGTTACCGGCTATAGAGCTTGTAACAGGACTTGTGGAAGTTATTAAATATGGGGTTATTAAAGACGCAGAGCTTTTTGAGTATATAGAGAAATCCTTATATGATATCCTGCAATTAGACCAAAAAGCCCTTCTGAAGATTATTGCCACATCCTGCCAAATTAAGGCAGATATTGTAGCAGAAGATGAGAAAGAAAAACACGTTCGCGCCATATTGAACTATGGACATACTATTGGCCATGCCATTGAAGCGCTTACTCATTATAAAAAATACCGGCATGGTGAGGCAGTCGCTATTGGCATGCTTTACGCCGCCAGGATTGCAGTTGAAATGGGATTGACAGGCAGTACCGTATTTGAACGGCAGCTTTCCTTAGTTAAAAGGCTGGGATTGCCGCTCTCTACAGGATTAAAACCAAAGGATATCATAAAAACACTGTATCTCGATAAAAAGGCTGTGAGCGGAAAACTCCGCTTCGTCCTTCCCACGGGAATCGGCGAAGTTATTATATCAGATCAGGTAACCGAAGAAATTTTGTCCCACGTATTAACGGGTAATTTTGTATAATTTACGAATTCTCTGTAATTCTGAACATCTCTCGAGAGGTTAAGCATTGACAGAATTTGAAGCCCTCTTGCGGCTGAACATGACCAAGGGAATTGGTATAAGAACATACAAGACCCTTTTAGAACGCTTCGGTTCCTCAGAGGCAATTCTTAACGCTTCCAGAGGAGAGCTGGAGGCAGTGCATGGCATAGGGCCGAAACTTGCCACTGCCATAATCGAAACGGCCAGAAATATTGATATTGAACCTGAAATTAATTTGGCGAAAGAAAGAAATGTTCAGATCTTACCATATACCAGTGATCAATATCCGAAACACCTCAAAGCCATCTATGACCCGCCGCTTGTCCTCTACGTTAAAGGGAATATTCTCGAAGCCGATATCTTAGCTTTGGCTGTTGTAGGCGCACGGCGTTGTACCTATTATGGCTTATCACAGGCAGAGCGTTTTGGCCGATTACTTGCCCAAAAAGGGTTTTGTGTTGTAAGCGGTATGGCGCGGGGAATCGATGCTGCTGCACACCGAGGCGCTATCAACTCCAACGGACGTACCATTGCTGTACTCGGTTCCGGTTTAGGAATAATGTATCCCCGCGAAAATATTGAACTGGCAGAACATATTGCCCAACATGGTGCCCTTGTATCCGAATTTCCTATGAATACACCGCCCGATTTTCGTAACTTCCCACCAAGAAACAGATTAATTAGCGGTTTATCGCTGGGCGTACTTGTGGTTGAATCATCATTAAACAGCGGCTCTCTGATAACCGCGCAGTGGGCGCTTGAGCAGGGAAAGGAGGTCTTTGCCATTCCAGGCAATATTGATAATGTTTACAGCAGGGGTACCCATAAACTGATCAAAGAGGGCGCCAAGCTTGTAGAGGACATTACGGATATCATTCAGGAATTAGGACCCGTTGCAGAATTTCTGAATCGTGGCGATGAATCAGAAACAAACGACCCCCGAAGCCTGTCGCTTAACTCCCAGGAAAAGAAGATATTTTCGCTCCTTTCCAGCAATCCAAAAGATATTGAAGAAATTATACAAATCACCGGACTCCCTACCTCTGTTGTCTCTAGCACTTTAATGATCCTGGAGATAAAAAAATTGATAAAACAACTCTCAGGCAAAAGGTTCGTTAAGGCTTAGTATTTCCATAAAGCAATGCAAATTAATCCTCCCTGGTAAATACGAGGTATAAAACTGAATTATAATGAAGAATTATAATGAAGGATGTTATAGGACTCTCTGTATGAAACCGAACATACCACAATTCAATCCCGAAGGGGTGGCATCTCAACGCAGGTATCCCATGTCACCCCTTCGGGGTTGAAGGGCTTTTTTCTGCTTCTTCTACAATCATGACATCCCTACGGGATTATAGTATTTCAAGGATGAAAACGAACATATCCTCAACAGAGGAAAGACTACCTCGTCATTGCGAGAGTCTTATCCGAAGCAATCCTTTGCATGTTTCAGAAGAGATTGCTTCGGAAAAATCCCTCGCAATGACATGCTTAAGGACTCTGTACGTTCCCTATACCAGCATACAACCAAAGACTTAACTTGCACCATATTTTGTTCGGTTTCACCAATTGGATGCTATAGGTAAAGTAGAGACGCAACATCTTGCATCTCCGCCACAAGTATTTGTGTATTTTTTTATCAGGGAAAGACATTCCCTCTGCATCAAGTTCAGTGCTACTGACTTGTGAACAGCATGCCGAGACCAACTTGTTCCTAAACTCTGTTTAAGAACAAGTTGAATAACACGAAGCTTATTGCATAAGGAATGAAAAAAAATGTATTTTCCCAAGAAAGAAAGTTATTGATTGAGATTGTTGACATAGTTTTAATTTATTGGCATTTGTATTGCTTATAACTCAAAGAGAAAATGATAGTATTCCTATAATTTTTGAATCTATCCAAAAAGTATTTTTTAGATTAATTTCTCTAAAGTACTGTGATTAAGAGACAAATGTCAGTTGTGTATACCATAACAAAAAAATTTTGGAAGAACTAAAAGCGAAATTGAATCCAGAAGCATAGAACAATTTGTCTAAAATCTTAGATACGTCCAGAAAAAATAATTTCTTAATTTTTTATTATAAGGAAAGGGGGTAAAAGTGAATTTAATAAATTGGGATAAGAAGAATCCTTTAAGTAGCCTTACTCATATCCAACATGAGATGAGCGATTTGTTGGACTTTTTAAGTTCTGCGCATCAAACAGAAAATTATATAAGCGCGGAATTTCCACAAATTATTGTATCCATAAATGAGGAGAATATTATCGTCCGTGCAGAACTCCCCGGAGTAAAAACCGCCGATTTAAATATTCAGGTAGTAGATGAGGTATTAACTATTAAGGGAGAACGAAAACCAGCTACGGAAACTCAAAAGATCAATTATCTGCGGAGAGAGAGGGATTACGGAACATTTGCCCGCTCTATTATGCTGCCTGAAAGGGTCGATATAGAAAAGGTTGCCGCCTCTTATAAGAACGGCGTTTTAACGGTAAAACTTCCTAAATCTGCCGAAGCGAAGCCAAAACAGATCGAGATTAAAAGAGTTTAGCGAAAAAGGAGAATTTTATTATGGAAAAGAAAGAACATCCAGTCGTTGAAAAAAAGAAAATTTCACCCGATAAGTGTGTTGTGACTGGAAAGGGAAGTTGGTATTTCCCTTTAGCGGATATTTATGAAACCGCTGATAATTTCACGGTATTGATAGATATGCCAGGAGTAGACTCTGAGAATATAACTGTTGATATGCGTGACAATGAATTAATCGTCAATGGCGCTGTTTCTCAGGAGGCATATGCCAATGAGAAGGTAATTTACAGTGAATATAATATCGGGCATTATCATCGTCACTTTGTTATTTCAGATGCAATTAACAGGGATAAGATTGAGGCAAAGATGTCCGATGGCGTTTTATCCCTTGTCCTGCCCAAAGCAGAACATGTAAAACCAAGAAAGATCGAAGTTAAGGCAGAATAATCTGGACTATCTTTGCATGCTTCATCATTCATGAAGGGAGATTTCTGCTCCGGAAAGGCATGTAAATAACAATGATAATTGTGGTAGATAAAAAAGATTGCGTTGGCTGTGAGGAGTGTCTGCAGGTATGTTCTGAGACAGCTATCGTAATGAGCAAAGAAAAGGCAGAAATCGCCCACCAGAAGTGCAACCTGTGCGAACGGTGTATTCTTATTTGTCCTGTAAAAGCTATTAAGACTGTATCTACGCACTGCTCCAGATAAAAGGTAAAGTAGTTACATGAGGCCTTCGGCAACTTTTATCTTGTATTAATCTTGTATTAAGAATGTAGGGCAAGGTTTTAGCCTTGCTTCCTCGCCGGAATATATGCGCCAGGATAACAACCCTAAAGGGGTGCCCTGCAGAATAAAATTCCTATACAGGTACTTAATTTAAAGACTTTTTAAGGAGACGTTTATGGCAAAAATAAAGACTTTTACTTCGCCTTTAAGAATGTTTCATGTTCATAACGAGCTTATCGCTCTGGATAAGGAGGTAAATGATTTTTTACAAACCAATACCATAAAAAAGGTAATTTCTGTTTGTGACAGCACAACAAATACCAATGGAGGCACTATGGGCATAATTCGCGTTGTTACGTATGAGGAATGAATCTTGTCTTACAACATTTTGAAAAGAAGCATCCTGTATTAATGAATATTTATTCGACCAGGTATTTCTATCAAACTAAATAAACGTGGAGAAAAAACATGAATAAAAAAGGAGCTTTTGTAGCAGTATCGTATGCAATTATTCTTGGCTCAGTTACTTATTTTTCAGGAAACTCTATTTCAACAGCGGCTGATATCAATGCGAAAGAACTCTATATGACACATTGCAAAACCTGTCATGGCGAAGATGGCAAGCCGACAGATCTCGGACTAGGCCTGGAAGCGCGTGATTTTACAAGCCCCGAATGGCAAGCACAAATAAGTGATGAAAAGATTATCAAGCAAATTAATGAAGGCACTCCTGAAAAAATGTTTCCCTTTAAAGAAAAATTAAGCCAGGAAGAAATCAAGGCATTAGTGCCCGTTGTCCGGGGTTTTGGAAAAAAGTAATACCAGTATATGCAAAATCTGCTTCATTTTTACGGAGGAATGTTCTATAAATGAGTAACAGAAGAAACGCATTCATTTACACAATATCAATTTTTGCTATGATATGCTTGTATAACAGTTTTCCATCAGCTTATGGACAGAAAAATGAACAAATGAATGCAAAGGATTTATTTGAATATCACTGCGTTACTTGTCATGGCGGTGACGGTAAAGGAACGAAAAGGGGACAAGCATTGAAAGCTCCCAATCTTTCTGATGCCAATTGGCAGGCTTCAAGAAAGGATGAAGAGATATTGAATTCCATTATCAACGGTAAGAACAAGATGCCTCGATGGAGTGATAAATTGAAAGAAGAAGAAATACAGTCCCTGGCCAGGTATGTCAGGAGACTAGCCCCTCAGAAAAGGCCATGATGTACAATTTTATTTTATACTTTCTACAAAAGCCGGGCAATCAATATACAAAATCTTTTTAGTTTGTAACCACTTCTTTATCTCATACCGATAAGGGAGGGGAATAAGGAAGTGGTTATCTTTTAGTAAATTCTGAGAAAAGGAGTATCTATTGTCATGAAGAAAATTGGTATATTGACAGGCGGGGGGGATTGTCCGGGATTGAATGCTGTTATTCGCGCTGTAGCTAAATCGGCATCCTTGAAATATAACTATGAAGTAATTGGAATTGAAGATGGTTTTGATGGTCTTGTCTTACCTAATAAGGCACGGGTTTTAACACCACGGGAGGTTCGCGGTATCCTTCCGATAGGCGGAACAATCCTCGGTACATCGAACAGAGCAAACCCCTTTGAATATAGGATTACAAACAATATCAAGGTTGAGGTAAGAGATGTTTCTAAAGAGATAATCAAAAACATTGAGTTTCTTGGCCTGGAGGCCTTAGTTGTTATCGGAGGCGACGGTTCTCTTAAGATTGCTTACGAGTTATTCAAGATGGGCTGTCCCATTGTCGGCGTTCCAAAGACTATCGATAATGACATCCTGGCAACTGATGTTACCTTTGGATTCAATACCGCAGTGCAAACAGCAACTGACGCACTGGACAGGCTGCATACCACAGCGGAAAGCCATCACCGGATCATGGTAGTGGAAGTAATGGGACGTTATGTAGGCTGGATAGCTTTAGAAACGGGGGTTGGCGGCGGCGCAGATGTAATTCTTATTCCTGAAATTCCGTTTGATATCACAAAGGTATGTAAAAAAATTAATGACCGTAAAAAGAGCGGCGGTAAATCAAGTATTGTGGTTGTTTCTGAGGGGGCAAAACCAATAGGCGGTGAATTATCTGTCATGGGAATCGCAGAAAAGGGTGGTAGCGCCGAACGTCTGGGTGGAATTGCGAATAAAGTTGGCGATGAAATTGCGAAATGTACTGAAATGGAGGTACGCGCTACTGTTCTTGGACATCTGCAAAGGGGCGGCACTCCAAACGCCTTTGATCGTATCCTTTCGACACGCTTCGGCGTGGCAGTTGTTGATCTCATTGCCAACAAACAATTGGGTGAAATGGTTTGTCTGAAAGGGCAAAAGATCGAATCTGTTTCCTTGAGTGAAGTGATCAAAGGTCAGAAAAAAGTGCCTACAGAAAAGGGCTTAGTAAAAGCCGCTGAATCGATAGGTATTAATTTTGGACGATGAGGCTAACAAGCGTAATTATTTTATCAAAATTTATGGTAAATACCAGGCGGTGCTCACGTGAGTATGGAATATATTATTATCGGTAATGGTGTAGCCGGAACAGAAGCAGCAAAGAATATTCGTAAACGGGATTCTACGGCAGAAATAAAGATTTTTACGAATGAATATTTTCCTTTCTACTCAAGAATCATGCTCCCCATGCTCCTCGCTAAGGAAGTTTCTCTTGAGGAAATTTATGTATATAAGACTGAATGGTATTGGAAAAACAAAATTCAATTGTACCTTAACTGTACGGTAAAGGACATTGACCACAAAAACCAAACGATAACCCTTAACGATGCATCACATTTTACCTATAACAAACTATTATTCGCTACCGGTAGCAGCGGTAATTTGCCATCCGTTGAAGGAATTAACACTACCGAAGGGGTTTTCACTTTACGAACAATTGAAGATGTAACGATTATTACAAGACGTGCAGCAGGGTCAAAAACAGTCACGCTCATCGGCGGGGGTTTGCTTGGGCTTGAGGCAGGAAATAGTCTCAGCAAATTAGGGCTTTCGGTAATGATAGTTGAAATCTTTGATCGGCTACTTCCCAGGCAATTGGATGCCGAGGGCGCTGCAATTTTACAAAAGCAAATGGAAGAAAGAGGATTAAAATTCCTCCTCGGCGCCAAGTCTCAATCAATAAAAGACGAGGGCCGTACAAAAATACTGGAATTAAACAATGGAAAAACTGTTGAGGGCGATTTTATCGTAGTCTCTGCCGGTATCAAACCTAATATCGGACTTGCAAAGACTATAGGTATCTCCGTAGATAAGGGAATTCTCGTGAATGATCGCATGGAAACCAATATTTCTCATATATATGCGGCTGGAGACGTAGCAGAGCATAAAAGCAGAATATATGGTATCTGGCCGGCAGCGCAAAGACAAGGAGTAGTTGCCGGGATCAATATGGCTGGTGGTAATGAAGTATACACAGGCACCGTGCTATCCACAACCCTGAAGGTAGCCGGCATTAGTCTTACGTCAATGGGTGATATCTCCACAGAAGACAAAACGGTTGAACAAATTAAAGTAAAAGATTCCGGCAAGAATATCTACAGAAAACTCTTTATTAAGGATGGAAAGATTTTAGGTGCGATTTTCCTTGGCGATGTGAAAAATGCCCTTGATATTGGAACGCTTATGGAAAAGAAGGTAGATATACGCAATCACAAGGAAAAGATTTTAGCTACGGATTTCGATGTCAAAAGTTTATTGAAATAGCTTCTGAAGATAAAAAATAAAAGAATAGGCGCCTATGAATTTTTTAGAATTAAAACCTGTCACAAATTCTCTGCTGGCATTTGGCCTCTTAGGAATAGGGAGTATTGGCGCTCTGTTTATTCTTGCCCTGATTGGCAGAACCAATCCTCCAAAGAATCCAAATTTTTTCCGGTGGGCGCATCGTATCACCGGTTACATATTTTTTGCCTTTTATTTATTTATCGCTACCATAATGTTTAAAAAATTTGGAGAATTTACTTTTCTGCCACCAAAAGCTACCATCCACGCTTATGTCGGAATCTCCATTTTTGCAATGATAATTATTAAAATTTGTATCGTTAGATTCTACAGAAAATTTTATAGCAGCCTGCCGATTTACGGCATACTTATTATCCTTGCTGTTTATTTGCAAATTCCTCTCTATGCCGGGTATGATATATTTTCCGCAATTATGGGCAAATATACTACTCTCTCAGAAAAGAAAAAACTTGCTTGGACGCAGGTACAAGGCAGACAAAAAGCCATCGGGCAAGAATGCGCTATCAATTCTTCTCAGGAAAAGAACTGCTCCTCTCCTAAAACAGGAGATAGATGGCAAAATCATATATCAAGCATATATGCAAGGTATCCGGAAATCACAGGTAGTTCCGAAGTATTGCCAACATCGGGACATTCAATTGAAAATTTAGAAATTAGCGGCAGGAAAATAAAGGCACGCATGGAAAACTGGATATCTTTGTGGGAATAGAGGTTATTTTTAGGAAATACCGTGTGTGTTGAACTATGTAATTTACAGGATGCGGAAACAGTTCTCTGTATAGACAGATAAATTTTAATTTTGGAGGGTTTCTTGTTATGAACGTGGCAGATGTTACAAAATATACTTTCGGGTATGTTTTTTCTTTATTTCTAATAGTACCGGCTGTTCAGGGCGATAATCTCGTGCAGTTTTCCTCCGGAGATTATGGGCCATCTACCATAATTTCTGTAAACGAACAACAAGGAGAAATCGAAGAAGAGGAATTCGCTAAAAAGCACGCAGCCCACGCTACAGATATAGCGAAGTTTCCACCCATAGGGCCTCTTCCACCGGCAAAAATACCTGCTGATAATCCTCAAACACCGGCAAAGATTGAATTAGGGAAAAAACTTTTCTTTGATCCTCGTCTTTCCGGAAATAATTGGATTAGTTGTGCTTCGTGCCATAATCCTGTTTTGGGCTTTGCAGACGGACTGCCCAGATTCATAGGAGGACCTGGCTCTAAGGAAGGAGGCCGGCACTCTCCAACAATTATTAATTGTGCTTATAATGAATTACAATTTTGGGATGGACGCGCCCCTACCCTGGAAGCACAGGCAATAGGCCCTGTGCAAAACCCTGATGAAATGTTTGAAACCCTGGATAATGCCGTAAGAAAGCTCGGCAAGCTTCCTGATTATGTCAAAGCATTTCAAGAGGTCTTTGGCACAGGGGTAACTGTTGATGGCATAGCCAAGGCGCTGGCGGCATTTGAACGCACAATAATCTATGCAAATTCTCCCTTCGATAAATATATGCAAGGCGATGCAAATGCCATGAATGAATCAGCCAAAAGAGGCATGAATTTATTTAACGGTAAAGCAGAATGCATTATATGCCATAACGGACCTAATTTTACCGATAATAAATTTCACAATATTGGTGTACCGGCAGAAGGCCCGGTTAAGGAAGATTTAGGACGGTATAACATTACAAAAAACGAATCTGATAAAGGGGCATTTAAGACGCCTACCTTGCGGAATATTACAGATACAGCTCCTTATATGCACGATGGATTTTTTTCAACATTATTTGAGGTGGTACTGTTTTACAATGCAGGCGGAGGAAGAAGCGAAAACAAGAGCCCTCACATCCATCCCTTACGGCTGACCCCTGAAGAAATCAATGACCTTATTGAATTCTTAAAGGCATTAACCGGCGAGCCTGTTCAGGTTAAATATGAAATGTCACCAATTAACTATCCTAACTTACCAAAGAGCTTTTAATGTATATGGATACCCTTTTAAAAATTTTTATCAATCGTCTGGAGTCTTTACCGGATAAACCATCTTCTGATACCCTGAAAACATGTTTATTGGAAATGGATAGGAGGCAATTACCGATTAAGGAATATACCAGTTTTTCAGACCAGGGATACAAAAGAAATGTTGTTCATGTAAGCGGCAAATGTGAGATTGCCGTTATCTGCTTTAAGGAAGGACAGTTTACTCCGATACATGATCATGGCGGCTCTGTCGGCACCACGATTATCCGGGAAGGCACCATGACAGAGGAGCTTTTCGTGAAGCAACCTACCGGTATGATCACTCCTACGTTTACCCGGAAGTATCGCAAAAGTGAATCGGCTTACATAAACACGGCAATCATTCATCGTATATCGAATACCCATACCGATGATCTGGTCACTATTAATATATATTTTCCACCGTTAACATTAATGAATCTCTATAATCTGGAAAACACTCAGGCAGAAAAATGGTTTGCCGATTACTCCGATCTCAAGGGTCTAATTCCTCGTTGATTCATTATGGGAACAATCTTTAGTCTTAAAAACCCAACACTATCCCGTACTTTATGAATTGGCTCCTTACCCTAAAGACTAAAGGATCTCTTCCCTAAAGCCCTTTATGTTACTCCGGGCACAGGAAACTCATAGACTGGATGGGGCTAAGGGGTGGATTTTTCCTGATTTACCCACCCCTAAATCCCCTCCCGAGTGGAGACTTTTTTATTCCCCTCTTTGGAGGGGTTAGGGGCATATGCATCAAGCTAAACGCTACCTGACTTGTTCCCAAGCTCTGATTGGGAACAAGCGTGTCCGAGAGACTCTGTCTCTCGAATCAAGAAGTACCTGGTCGTATGATCTCTCAGTACTATGGACTCTCGAAACAGAGTTTCCAGGCAATTGTGTTCCCAAACAGAGTTTGGGAACAAGCTACTAAAGAAGGACGAGTTTAGAAAAGGGGGAGCGAGGGATTTCCCCCCTTTCTAAAGGGGGACTAAGGGGGATTATGGGTGGTTTGTTATTCTTAACCGTTTACACATTTTAGCTTGATTGTATAGGAATTTTCATTTTATGCAAGCGGGTTTCAGGGTGGCATGGACAAACTTTGTTTGTCCATGCTGGTTTCAATACCAATGGAGGGATAGAATAGAACACACTGACAAACAGAGTTTGTCGGCGCCACCCTTGACTAAAAAATAACTTGATGCAAATGGGGGTTAGGGGTAGGCTCATTCCCCTGTAGAGACGCAAAATCTTGCGTCTCTACAATTGGGGTAGAGGTATGTTAACGGTACAATAAAAAACTTTGAAATTCCTATATATTACATGAGATTGTAAACCAGGATATACCATAATTCTGATGAATGTATCTATAGTTCTTTCGTCTCACGGAGTTTTAATAATTTGTTTCTTTTGCATAAAAGAGGAATGGATGGTAAACAGCCCCTGGCAAACAGCGCTAGCACAGCTCGACCATGTATCTGAAATAATGATGCTTCCCGACAGCGTTCATCAATTACTCAGAAATTTCGATCGTATATTAACTGTTTCTGTTCCTATACTGATGGACGATGGCTCTCTGAGGGTTTTCAATGGATTTCGTGTACAGCACAATGCATCACGCGGTCCCTATAAGGGAGGGGTAAGATATCATCCGGAGCTTACTCTTGAAGACTTACAAGCCCTGGCGATGGAGATGACATGGAAGTGTTCCCTGGTAGGAGTTCCGTTTGGGGGCGCTAAGGGTGGTATTATCTGTAATCCAAAAACACTTTCAAAAGCAGAATTGGAAAGACTTACACGGCGTTATACGTATGCTATTATGCCTATTATCGGTATAGAAAAAGATATTCCCGCCCCTGATGTAAATACCAACGAACAAATCATGGCGTGGATGATGGATACCTACAGCATAAACAACGGTTATTACACTCCGGGCATTGTAACAGGCAAACCACTCAATATAGGTGGTTCTTTAGGGCGGAAAGATGCAACCGGACTTGGCATTACCTTTGTCATCGAACATGTCATAAAAAATATGAAGATGGAGTTAAAGGAACTTACCATAGCAATCCAGGGATACGGGAACGTTGGGTCCGCCGTTGGGAAGTTCCTCTATGAATCGGGCTGCAGGATTATTGCTATAAGCAGTTCAAAGGGCGGCATCTATAATCCAAAGGGTTTGGATCACCATGCCCTTATGAAACATTATAAAGAAAACGGCTCTTTTGAACATTTCCTATATGCCGAAAGCATAACAAATGAAACCTTATTGGAATTACCTTGTGACGTGCTCATACCCGCAGCGCTGGGAAATCAAATTACTGAAAAGAATGCGGGTAAAATAAAAGCCAGGATACTTGTTGAAGGAGCCAACGGGCCAACAACACCGGAGGCGGATCATATACTTGCTGAGCGTAAAATACCGGTTATCCCTGACATATTGGCTAATGCAGGCGGTGTAATTGTCTCGTATTTTGAGTGGGTGCAGGATATGCAGTGTTTTTTCTGGAATGAGAAGGAAATAAATACCAGACTAAAAAATCTTTTGAACCAGGCTTACGAAGAAGTCCTTCACGTTTCTCAGGAAAGAGGATTTACCCTGCGTACCGCCGCCATGATCCTGGCTGTAAAAAAGGTTGCCGATGCAATTTCAGTAAGAGGTGTATATCCGTAAATAATAAGGCTTATTTTAATGTATGGGGAATTCAAACAAACTACGTAGTGGCAAGGCACGCCTCGCCACTGATTGAAAAGTCGCCGAAGACCTCATTAAATGTATAGGAATTTCAATGTTTTGTTGTAGGGGCGAACCTTGTGTTCGCCCAAATGGAAACACATATAAACGTTTTGAATCGTATAGGACAAGGGCGAACACAAGGTTCGCCCCTACGCCGGTGTTATAAAAAAGTTGCCGAAGGCCTATTTTAATATTTAGGAATTTCAAAGTTTTTTATTATGCCATTAACACACCCCTTACCCCTCTCAAGAGGGGAATTGGAGAAGTCCCCTCTTGGGAGGGGATTGAGGGGTGGGTAAAAGTCGTTGGGTTTTGTCTTTTAAAACCCAACCTAATTTATATCCTTTGTGTCTCAGTATCCCTGTAATTTTATTGTTGAGAAAAATCTTGCAAAAACTATTTGAGAGAATAAGACGATATGAAATATGAGAATTTTAACGACGGAGAGGCATTAAAGCTTGCTATAAATATCGAGGAAGAAGGTCTGGAATTTTATTCCACACTGGCAAAAAATGTCAAAGATACCAAAGTAAAGGAGGTATTTTCAAAACTGGCATCTGACGAGAGAGATCATCTCGCATACTTTCAAAAGGCCTATCATGAAATAACCTCTTCGATAAATGCAACGGAGGTTTGTGAGGATTATACGGTAGACTTATATCTAAAACATCTCATCGACACCGGTATCTTTACCCAAAAAGACGAAGCAAAGAGACTTGCGAAAGAAGTAAAGACAGATATCGATGCACTGAAAATCGGTATTCAGGCAGAGAAAGATTCTATTCTTTATTACAGCGAGGCTGCAAAAAATACCAGACATACTGCGGGCAAAGCTGCGTTTGAACATCTGGCAAATGAGGAGAAAAAACATCTCAAACTGCTTGCAGAACAAATAAAAGTATTAAAGAAAATGGTGAAATAGTCCGATTCGGAACACTATCTTTACGCCGGTTTTTTCCCATCGGGAATAGATATTTGGGTAGGCTAAAATAATAAGAGAAAGGAGCATGCTATGAAAAAAATTGGGATATTAATGGCCATGATAACTATTTTTAGCTTTTTTTCCGCTACCAGATCGTTTGCTCAGCAAGAAATGCAATGGAGAGGCGGCGGTGGCTGGGGAACAGGGTCCCCCTATGGCAGGATGTATGATCCAAAAACCGTTGAGACTATCACAGGAGAGGTGGTGAGCGTAGATACTATTACTCCTATGAAAGGAATGGGCTATGGTGTGCATTTGATGGTAAAAACGGACAAGGAAAAAATTTCCGTCCATTTGGGACCAGGATGGTATATTGGAAATCAGGATACAAAAATCGAGCCAAAGGACAAGGTTGAAATTACCGGCTCAAGAATCACCCTTGAAGGGAAACCCGCAATTATTGCTGCTGAGATTAAAAAAGGAGAAGAAGTACTAAAGCTCCGTGATGAGAAGGGATTTCCCCTATGGAGTGGTTGGAGAAGACGGTGATATAATTGGAGCCTGCCCCAGTTCCAATATGCTCATAGTATCTTAATTATTTATTCGTTATATATAAGCATTTGCACAGGAATTACCGAGGTACGTGATGGATAAACCAAAGGCGAACATTGTAATTGACACCTTGATGTTTCTTTGTATGATGGCAATCGCAGGGATTGGAATGCTTATAAAGTTTATCTTACTGCCTGGCAAGGAAGCTGCGGTTGTCTATGGCAGGAAAGTAGATTTGTTGTTATTTGGATTGGACCGTCATGCATGGGGAACAATTCATCTTATTGTTGCCTTCGTCTTTTTAGGTTTACTGGCGCTTCATATCATTTTTCATTGGAAGATGATATTTGCGTTGTACCGCAGATTATCAGGAAACAAGGTCACAAGAAGGATCATTGTTACCCTTGTTGTCATTGTTAGTATTTCTCTTGTGGTTTTTCCCTGGATTATAAAACCGAAAGTGCAAGAGTCCGGTCAAAAGAGAAGGCATTAACATAAGAGTAAGCATTGTAATACAGGAAAGGAGATAGATACAACCAGATACTCAAACCAAAAGAACTAAGGATATATGAAGTAGCAGGCTCGTGTAAAAATGTGACAGAAAAATCTTTTCCCAGTCCCTTCAAAGAAGAAAGGAAATAAAAATGAGACAAGGAAGGGTCCTATACGGAGGCTCTTTACTAATATTATTTGTTACGATACTCATGGTCGCAGACTTACTGCACGCTCAGGAAGAAAGACCCGTAAAAACCGGTAAGAGGGAAGAAAAAGGTGTAAAGACAAACACACAAAAAAAGAATGCGGTAAAAACCAGCTATTTGCCGGTAGCTATAAATGAGCCATTTGATGATATAATGACCCGGATGAAGGCTGATAAGCCTGGGGTAATGAAACGACATATGGATTTACTGAATGAGCGTTACGATTTAAGTAATAATCCAGCCAAAGATGTAGCTATGTCTCGGGGGAAGCCTATTCAGCAAGGAGTACGGGTTAAACTTCCGAAAAACATAACGTGGGAAAATCTGGCCGCTGTGACTCCGGAGGAGATTCAGGAGAATGACCTTTTTCCGAAAGGATTCATGCCGTTCCCCCATCCAAATCATGCAGAAGGAGGCATGGTCTTTCCCAAATTCCATATTGATGAGATTAAGAAACAAGAGGGAAGAGATCTTACCCGCTTTGACCTGGATTTCGATTTGCCAGATCATTTTTTACCGGAGTTTCCACCGCCTATTTTTTTAACCACACGATCTGATTTAGGCGATGTCTCTCAGGGTAAGGTAGTAACTATTGCTAATTATTATGATTTATTTAATGGAATATTGAATCCAAAACAGCTTGAGGGATTGCGATTACTGGTAACGCCTTTCCCACAAATGCAATTTAACCAAACGGAGGACCGACGATCAGAACATCCGAGCCGTGGAACTACGTGCTTTGATTGCCATGTAAACGGCCATACCAACGGCACTACCCATCTTGTTGGCGATATTCGTCCACAGGAGTTTCGTCACCGCCTTGATACTCCAACACTTCGCGGAGTGAATATTCAACGGCTTTTTGGTTCGCAGCGTGCCTTAAAAAGCATTGAGGATTTCACAGAATTCGAACAGCGAGCAGCTTATTTTGATGGCGATCCGGTTATTGCTACGAAAAAAGGAGCTAACATCCTTGAACGGGGAAGTCAGGTGCATTTCATGGCGGAATTCCAGGAGATATTGGACTTCCCGCCGGCTCCCAAATTGAATATCTATGGCATGCTGGACCCGAAAAAGGCATCAGAAGCTGAACTTCGCGGACAAAGTTTGTTCTTCGGGAAAGCCAGTTGTTCCATTTGTCATCAACCGCCATACTATACCGACAACCTCATGCACAACCTTAAAACTGAACGTTTTTACAAACAGCGCATGGTCAATGGACAGATGGCAAGCGCTGAGGGTCCTATCAAGACCTTTCCGTTACGTGGCATTAAGGATTCACCACCCTATCTGCACGATGGAAGGCTATTAACTTTAGAAGATGCTGTCGAATTCTTTAATTTAATTCTTGAAACAAAACTTACAAATAAGGAAAAGGAGGATCTGGTTGTCTTTCTAAGGACGCTATAAAGGAGATCATCATGCTGAATAGACGTGAATTTTTAACATTGGCAGGCGTAGGCAGCGCATCTGCATTATGTAATTTTAATAACCCTTTATTTGCACAAATAACAGAGGAGGAAAAAGCTATGTCATATACGGCAAAAGATTATTCAAAGCTTATTGGAATGGAAGGATTTAGCGAGACTATTTTAAAAAATCATTTTACCCTCTACCAGGGGTATGTAACAAACACGAATAAAGTTCTTGATACCCTTAATCAGATGTTAAAAGAAGGGAAAACAGCAACCCCGGAGTTTTCTGAATTAAAGAGAAGGCTTGGATGGGAATTCAATGGAATGCGATTGCATGAATATTACTTTGAAAATCTCGGCGGAAAAAGCGGTATTAATAAAGAGGGGAAGCTTGCAAAAAAAATGGCAGAGGACTTCGGTGATTGTGCGACATGGGAAAAAGACTTCAGAGCGGTAGGAGCAATGCGGGGCATTGGATGGGCGGTTCTCTATCAGGATAGCACGAATGGAAGGCTTATCAACTTCTGGATAAATGAACATGATGTTTCCCATCCTGCCGGATGCAATCCTCTTTTGATCCTTGATGTCTTTGAACATGCCTTTATGCTTGATTACGGTCTCAAGAGGGCCGATTATCTTGAGGCATTTTTCAAGAATATTAACTGGTCTGCAGCAGAGGCAAGATTGAAATAAGATTAATTATCATGAGGGAAAAATGAGGAACAATCATGTACCTTATCATTTGGATTATTAGCGGTATTGTTGCAGGCTGGCTCACAGGACTCATAATACGGGGAAGAGGTTTCGGCCTCATGGGAGACTTGATTATCGGGATATTGGGAGGTATTCTTGGAGGATGGCTGTTTGCCGTGTTTGGTCTCCTCGTTATTGGTATAATGGGAAACATCATCGCGGCTGTAATTGGAGGTATCGTGTTGGTCGCTATTATTCGTATCCTGCGACGAGCATAGAAAATTAATCAAAATAGTGCGAAAATTTATACAAACGTTCAAGAACAGCAGACAGACTTTTCCGGCGCTTCGTTATTTCGGGAAGCAAATCATACAGAGGAACTCCCTCCCTTTGGGCAGGGGCGCTGATAATGCGCCCCTGCCTTACCTTCTCTCAGCATCGACTGTATGAAACAAGGATGTATCATACGAAAATCACGATTCCATGAGTCTCTCATAGAACACAACAATCTTAATAAACTTGGGTTTAAGGAGTGGATTTTTTATCCCGGCATGTTATTCAACAATCTCCACACATGGTGGACAGACAGAGGAATTCGTCATAAACCTCATGAGGGGATAGATTTGTGCTTTTACCGGAATGAAGACGGACAGGTACATAATCTTGGCGAAGAAACACATATTCCCGTAATGTATAATGGTAAGGTTGTCCATATTGGTAATGATTTCTTAGGAAAATCTCTCTATGTAAACCATAATATCTATAACGGCAATGGAAATAAACTTTATACAATCTACGGCCATATGAGTCCATATCACGGTATTGATGCCGGAAAAATCTTGAATGAAGGAGATGTGATTGCTACTATTGCACCTATCAGGAGGAAAACAAAAATATTTCCTCATTTGCATATTTCCACAGCATGGTTACCAGAATCCTTTCCTAATGAAAAACTTGACTGGGAAATTATACATGATCGTAATATAAGTACCTTGTGCGATCCACTGGAATTCATCAGTTGTAACTATAAAGCAGAGCAAGACAGTAGGAATGCAGAACTTTTTAATAATTTCTTAAAACACGGAGGAAAAACATGAAAAAGTCTTTAGGCGCAAAGACCATAGTATATCCAACCCCGGTATTTATTATCGGAACTTATGATAAGGCTGGAAAACCAAATGCAATGAACGTTGCATGGGGTGGTCTTTGCTGTTCCAGTCCGCCAAGTATCGCAATCTCCCTTCGGAAAGCAACGTATACGTATGGGAATATTACAGAACGGAAGGCCTTTACCGTAAACATTCCGTCTCAAACCCATGCAAAGGAGGCAGATTATTTTGGGATTGCGTCTGGAGGAAAAGAAGATAAATTCGCCACGACAAAACTTACTCCTGTTAAAAGCGATCTTGCAGACGCTCCTTACATTAAAGAATTTCCTCTTGTTCTGGAATGCAAACTAACACATACCATTGAAATAGGATTGCACACTCAATTTATTGGCGAGATCCTGGATGTCAAAGCTGAAGAATCTGTACTTGGAGAGGGCGGGTCGATCGATATAGAAAAATTACAACCTATGCTCTATGCACCTGATGTCCGCGCCTATTATGGAGTTGGTGAATATCTCGGAAAGGCTTTCTCTCTAGGTAAACAGCTTTAAAAATACCTGGCCTGCTAAAGACATGGCGGTAATCACTCTATGGGAAATAGGTAAAATGCAGGGCAAGGCTTTACAGGCTGTCCGAGAATTCAATCGACGCACAAATGTCATACTAAATATTGTTGTCGTGCTAATATTTTATCAGCATATAGTATAGGCTTGGCCGTGTGAAAGCATTCCCGGACAGCCTGTTTAGCCTTGCTTCCCCGCTTAAATTTCTAAAATCACAGGTTGTACTCATAATCAAAAAATATGTATCATAATGACCAGGAGAAAGGAGATTTTATGCCAGTAAAACGCTTAAAAGAATTTTTAGACTCTCATAATGTTAAGTATATCACCATCAACCATTCCCGCATTTTTACTGCTGAAGAGACTGCAAAATCTGCTCATATTCCCAGGAGAGAATTTGCTAAGACGGTTATAACTAAAATCGGTGAAAAAATTGCCATGTGCGTTCTTCCTGCTTCACGGAGGGTAAGCCTGGATCTTTTGAAGAATGTTGTAGAATCATGCAATGTAGCGATAGCCAATGAGAAGGAGTTTAAAGATCTGTTTCCCTTATGTGAAATTGGCGCCATGCCACCTTTTGGCAATCTTTATGGAATGGATGTTTTTGTGGATGAAACCTTGTCTAAAGGTGAGGAGATAGCATTCAATGCCGGTTCTCACAGGGAACTTATTATGATGGCATATGAGGACTTCGATAGATTGGTAAAGCCAAAAGTAACAAAATTTTCAACTGAGATATAATCTTTCTGTTTCTGTTCAAGCAAATTTCAATTTATTCAGCCATGATATGTTATGTCAAACGATATTAAAAGTATTTTAGAAACAGCTATTTCAGAAGAGAAAAAAGCCCATCAATTCTATTTAAATTTAGCGCTTCAGATGAAGGACAAGGGTGCACGACTCAAATTTGAAATCATGTCTGCTATCGAATTGAAACACTACGAGTTCCTGCAATCCTGGTATCAGGAGAAATTTCAACACATGCCCGTATTGGCGGAAACAACGGAACTTAAGATTGTACGGCCTGAAATCCCAGCCAAAACAGCGCTATTTGATGAGGCCATTAAAATCATTATGGATACAGAACGGAGGGCTTATGAGTTTTACAGGAAGGCCTGTGAGGTCTCAACGCATGCGAGTGACCGGGAAGTATTTCATATGCTTGCTAACATGGAGCTATCTCATTACGAGCAATTCCGGACAGAGTATAACTATATGACGGAAACCACTATTCGCTTTGCCAGCGAAGATATCCCATGGATGATGGAGGTATATTAATACATCCCCTTTCATTTTCCGTAGTTATTCAAATAAAAAACGTAGCATATCGCGCCTTCATAATGACACATATCTGTAACATGTCACACTTTTCCCCTTACTGCAAATAAGTAATGTCAGCGCTGCCACTGGCATACAAATCATAAAAGTATTGTTTTTCATTATACCCCTTCTTATTTTCTACCTATAGAAAAAGTTTGCATGAGAAGTGTAGTGCAACTCCTTACATTCCTTACTCTGAATCATAATTTTACCTTAAGAATCCCTTTGGCAAGCATATTGCTGTCATATAAACACTTGCCTATCCGTCTTATTCTAAGTACCTGACCACAAATTTTTGTACATTCTCTTTGTCAACAGAATAGAGAATTCAGAAGACAGAATCCAAAGAAACGGTGTGACAGAGTATCAAGGTGTTTTTGTCTCATAATCCCGAAGGGATGGTATGATTATAGCAAAAGAGCAGAAGAAAGGATTTGAACCCCGAAGGGGTGGCATGGAAAACCCGTGTATACCGGTCATTGCCTGGGAATTTGCCGTTGTTTTCTGATAAGTATTTCACCCCTTCAGGGTTATTGATTTTGCGGTAATTCATTATCTATAATCATGACAGCCCTTCGGGCTTGAAATAGAGATCATCTTCATGGTAAGTACCTGACCACAAATTTTTGTACCTGTATCTTTGTATACAGGGGTTTTCAGTATGCAAATATGTATGTTCAGGTACTTATAGGCAATAAAACTGGCTGGTTCAATCGTCTTCAATTAAATTCAAACACCCGGTACGTTTCCATCTCAAAGCATAAGCTCAATCCCATGTCTAATTCAAAATGAATGGGAGCAGTCCGGAAAATCCCAAAAGCCAAATTTAATACACAACTCTCCTGAAACACAATAAAAGGCAGAAAAAATCCCTTATACGTTAAATCCGTTTAATGGGAGGTAAATTATATGCAAATATTCCTATCAGCAATCCTATTCATCGTAACGATTACCGGTATCTCCACACAGTGTACTGCTGAGCAAACCATACTTATTGAAGATTTTGAGGATGGATTAAAACCTCAATGGAGAAGCAGGACGATCCACGGAAAGACTCAATACCACATTATCAAAACGGAAAACAATCACGTATTAAAAGCTGAAAGCACAGCCTCGGCATCGGCTTTAATTTATCAATATCAATATAATCTTAAGGAATATCCTGTATTAACGTGGAGATGGAAAGTAACAAATGTTATTAAAAAAGGCAATGTAATGACTAAGGGGGGTGGTGATTGCGCAGCAAGGATATATGTTATATTTCTCTCCTGGTTTTTGTTATTAACAAGGAGTATTAACTACGTCTGGACAAACAAGCTCATAAAAGGAAAATATTTTCCAAGCCCGTTTCATTCAAAGTCAATTATAGTTGCAGTTGAAAGCGGAAGCGAAAATACAGGAAAATGGGTTACAGAACAAAGGAATGTTTACGAAGATTTTAAGAAGGTCTTTAGGGAAGAGCCACCGCTTGTAGGGGGAATAGCCATCATGACGGATACGGACAATACAGGAGAATCAGTTACTGCTTATTATGATGATATAAGGATCGGGAAGCCATAAAACAAATTACAAATAACCATAACAAAAATGCGTAAATGCAGGACGAGGCTTTACAGGCTGTCCGAGAATTCAATCGACCCACAAATGCCATACTAAATATTGTTGTCATGCTAATATTTTGTCAACATATAGTATAGGATTTGTCGTGTGAAAGCATTCTCGGACAACCTGTTTAGCCTTGCCAGGCAGCCCGAAAGGATTGCCCTACGTATTTGAAATCCTATACATTACATGAGGCTACCTTTGATAGCGGCTTTTAAATCTCTACACCAGGAATCCCTTGGCAAGTATATTGCTGAATTAAACCTATGATAATGAAGGATAAGAAATCAATAATAAAGTTCGGCATACTCATAATGATTATTGGCAGTATATTTCTTGTGTTCAGGTATACCTCTTTATCACAATACATTCAGAAAGATAAACTTCTGTATATTCTTAACCAGCTCAGAGGACATTGGTGGGGACCTATTGCTTTTATCTTTTTTATGGAGTCGGATGTATTGTTGCAATCCCCGGTTCACTCTTAACGTTATTAGGCGGAATGGTATTTGGGGTGGTATGGGGAACGATGTATAATTTTATTGCTGCTAACCTCGGCGCTACCTTTGCATTTTTTATGGCGAGGTATTTGGGTCGGGACTTTGTATCTAAACTCGTGAGAGGGAAAGTAGGGAAATACGAGAAAAAGATTGCCGGTCAAGGCTTCCGATTTATATTCACACTGCGATTGATACCTATAATTCCTTTCAACGGACTTAATATCAGTGCAGGCCTTTCCGGCATTAAATATCGTGATTACTTACTGGGTTCTGCCCTGGGTATGATACCAGGCACGTTCCTTTATACCTATTTTGCAGATTCGCTCTTTCAAGGAGCAACGGGGAGTTGGAAAAACGCGCTTATTAATCTGATAATCGCAGGCTCACTCCTGATACTCATTTCGCTAATACCAATTCTCTATAAAAGGTTTAAAAAAGGGGGAAATTATGGCTGATTTCGATATCACAATAATCGGCGGCGGGGTCGGTGGATTAAATATAGCAAGCGGAGCCGTTCACCTGGGAGCCAAGATTGCCCTTATTGAGAAAAACAAGCTGGGTGGAGACTGCCTCCATTCCGGATGTGTTCCTACAAAAACATTCCTTCGTTCTGCAAAGATAGCCTGGCTTATGAGAAGGACTAAAGAGTATGGTTTAGACGAGATGCCTTTTTCACTTGATTTTAAGAATATTATGCGCCATAAGAGAGATGTGATAAGTACCTGAATATAAATATTTGCATGCTGAAAACCCCTGTATACAAAGATACATGTACAAAAATTTGTGGTCAGGTACTTATCTAAAGATTGTCTAATATCTTTAGATAAGCTTTTGTCAATTGTAAATCAGACACTATTGGTTTGAACGCCCAAACAACACCGTAATTATTTTCGCATGGTTTTTTTAATCCCGAAGGGATGTAATTATTATGTAACTATTCAGCGAAACTGGCAGAGAATATTTTCTCAGAATAGTTAAGAGCCAATAGGGAAAACGGACAGACAGGAAAATCCCGAAGGGATGACATGATTATAGAGAAAAACACACCACAATATTCAACCCCGTAGGGGTGAAATATCGCGAAATAATGATACCATGCCACCCCTACGGGGTTAACAATAATTGCATAACGATATGCTATAATCATGACATCCCTTCGGGATTCCATAATCAATATTTTGTTCACTCGTAGTGATTGTGGGCGAAAGTACGCTGAATAGTTACATTATTATAGCATATCGATACGCAATTATTTTCTAACCCCGAAGGGGTGATATATTTTCATTATTGCCGTTGTATATCACCCCTTCGGGATTTTCTCTTCAGCCAATGATTTTTAACCCTGATGGATTTTACTCTTATAAGTACAGGAATGCCGTATCAAAATAATTTTTGGAGACAATAAATATGAGAAGATTAGAAGGAAAAAATGTTCTGATAACAGGCGCAACCTCAGGCATTGGCTATGCTATTGCTGTCCGGTTTTCACAAGAGGGCGCAAATGTCGCTGTTAATTATCATCATGATGATGAAAGAGTTGAAGATGTCCTGTCTGCTGTCCGAAATATCTGTCTATCGGTAAAGAGTTTTGGCTGTAAGGATCTCATGGTTCAGGGCGATGTATCAAAAGAGGATGATGTGGTAAGGATGTTTCATGAGATTATAACAGAATGGGGTAGATTGGATATTATGATAAATAATGCAGGCATCCAGAAATCAAGCATAAGCCATGAGAACGATATGAGAGATTTTGACAAGGTTATTGCGGTTAATCTTCGTGGCGCTTATTTATGTGCCCGCGAGGCAATAAAGCATTTTTTATCCCGCGAAGGCGGCGGGGTAATCCTCAACAACTCCAGCGTCCACGAAATTATTCCTAAGCCTAATTATCTCAGTTACGCCATTAGTAAAGGCGGCATGGGAAATTTAACCAGAACCCTGGCGTTGGAATATGCTGGCAGAGGAATACGGGTCAATGCTGTAGGTCCGGGGGCAATCATTACTCCCATAAATAAAGCCTGGGCTGATGACCCAAGTAAACGGGCGGAGGTGGAAAGACATATTCCTATGGGTCGTTCCGGAACCCCTGAAGAAATTGCTGCTGTATTTGCCTTTTTGGCTTCGGATGATGCTTCGTATATTACCGGCCAAACCATATACGCCTGCGGCGGACTTACCCTTTATCCGGATTTTCGTAAAGACTGGTCCTCTGGTGGATAAATTTCATGTAAAGTGGTTGACGGGCAATCGGCAACGATGCCCGTAATAATATTCGCTCGGCGTGCTATGAAATTTAGTAATTGAATTTTTACCCTTTCATGAGTATCTTGGAAGAATTATGGAAATAAGTAATCCCCTTTTAAAAAAGCTTATCTTTACCCACAAGCCAGAGAGGTAAATTTGAATAGTGCGATAAGACGAAATAGGGTGGCACGGACAAACCGTGTCCCCGTACGTCTTGAACGGGGATCTTTTGTCCGTGTTGTTCAAATACACCCGTGGATAGGGAATATACCACACTGACAAACAGAGTTTGTCAATGCCACCCGGGAATAGGCTTACAGAGAATAAAAATTTCCAGAGAGACGCCTCCCGGCGAGACATCTTTTCATGGTATTCTAAAGATGTGTAAGGATAAGTTAAAAAAGAGGGAAAAATGAACGAGTGCCGGAGAAAGAGGAGGTGGATTGGGTACTTGAGAAAAACAGGAGAAAATGGATGAATGTTTTAGAAAAGGGAGAATGAAATAGTTCCCTGGGGAACAGGAAAAGAGAAATTCTTTTAAAATACACTGAATACCTGCATCTTTTCTGAAAAAAACTTTTCTCCTTTTCCTCTTTTCCTAAAATATCTGCCCA
>SULG01000030.1 GCA_005524015.1 Candidatus Jettenia ecosi | reverse complement strand
TGGATGACAAATAAAATCGCCGAAGGCTTATTTTAAAACAAAATCGACAAGTTAGTGTGAGCCAGGGAATTTATATTCCGATAGCTGATTGAGATCTTGCTGAAAAACCAGTAAGAAAAGTCTGGCCGAAGGAATATGAGTTTATCTTAGTCTGTAAAATAGTCAATACCACTTGCTCTCGACTGTGATCACGGAACGGAGACATTCTCTATCTGGCAACCAATGATTTAACTTTAACCGATTACGATAAGTTTACTGAGCACTTCCATCAGAGGCGGAAACTTGCCCTCGAACATTATTGGGGAATAGAAGAATTTCATCGAGGCATGAAACAAACAACGGGAATAGAGAAATGCTATTCCATTTTAGCAGCATCTCAACTAACTCATAAGAAGTGTATGAGCCAAAAATATAATACTTTGGTAAAAGAAGTAAAAAAGAGATGATGAGAAGGGGAGGGAATTGCTGGTATTATCCGCAATACCTTTTCTCTTGAGAAAATAACCTGTCTTGATGGAACGGGTACGGTTATCTACCGTTCCCAAATGTATCACGGCAAAAATAAGAAAACCTTTCAGAATCTACACGGCGAAGGAGTTTATCGCTGCCGTTACCCAGCACATCCCTGAAAAATCATTTCAAATGGTATTCAAACAAATCTCGATGATTACACAAAAAACAGTGTATCAGAAAAATCTATGGGGTTTGTCCAAACTGCGGTGGGGAGATGAAGATCGTCAGCTTCATTACCGACAAACAGGTAATACGGTTGGAAAATCGGATAATGTGCAACACATTACCTGTCCTTTTAGAATACTTTTTACTTCTCTTTCCCTTATTTTTAATTTTGCTGAAAAATTAAAAATAAGCTTGTAAAAAAGCTTGCTATCTCCATAAGCTAAATAAATAAGCAATTTCCTATCATTTCCACCCATTTCCTGGGAACGAGCCGAATCGGCCCGGTAAAACCTCTCAAAGATACACGGAATGTGTTCTTTTGAAACAACCTATACCTGTATCTGACACTTCAAACAGAATAGATGCATAGATACATTGACAAGTTCGATCTTTAGTCCTATCCAGTCACCTTTTCAATTATATCCCGGTGTGCCATGACACACTATGTGTCGAATATACAGTGTGTCGTGGCGCACTTTTTCTTGTTTAGCTTACATGTCTTTTCTCTTTACTTCGCCATATTATTAAATTTATTTTTGCTGTCAAATTACCGTTAAACTATTTTTACTTTTTAATTTACAGTAACCCATAATTAATGGATTGAAAACTGCTGTAAGATTTTTATATCAACTGGCATATAGTTTGAACGCCTCTTTTTTCACCGCTTATCTATTTTTCCTTTATTCCAAAACAACGATAAAGGCAAATCCTTCACGATGAGAGGACTCAAATTGTAGGATCTTTAAGCGTGATGGAAACAGGAGAGACGTATTGCAATACGTCTCTACCATGAATAAAAGACAGCCTTCTTACCATCCTCTTTTCTTCTGTTAAGTATCTTAATAGCATAGGGTTTTTATTTATGCGGGTTTTGTGACCATAACCAATATGGCAAATAACTGGTGGTTATAAGTTCTAATAGTTCAAGTTTACTTCGTTGGGTGTGAAAACCCTGAAAATATTTCAGATGTTTCGGCAAGTCCTCTCGCCGAAACAAAAAAATATGATTTTTTAAGGAGGAAAAGGTATATGTGCAACGTAAGGAGAGGGATGGAAAGGTGTTCTGGGGTTATTATCTTGCTTTTACCTTTACTAATAATCACGGCGGGTCTGTTTGGAGGGGAGACTGATAGAAAGACCGAAGGAGAATCGGTGCGTAAATCTAAATTTATTCTCACGACAAACGACAGCCTTCTCTCTCTCAGGGCAAGGGATGCTTCAGTAAAAGAAATCTTAGAAGCGATAGGCCGGAGGATGAAGATCGAAATGGTTGCCAATATCCCCGATGAGAGGATTACGCTGGCATTTAACAAGCTTCCCCTGGAAGATGCCATAAAGAGCTTAAGCAAAAACTACGCATTTATAAAGGAGTCGGGGAAGGAGAAAGGAAGGGTAATGAAAATAACTATCCTACCAGAAGGCAAATTAAGAGAAGTAGTTGCAAGACAGGAGTTACCATCGCCAGCATCAGAAGAAACTATCAAAGAAAAGCCTACACGATCAGAGCCATTTAAATTTGAGTTCGATCCTTCGGAGTTTGAAAAGGAGCAGTAGTGTAGATTGATTATAACCCAAATTCTGCAAGTGATTTTTGTGACACCTAAATTAAAAAACAAGGAGGATATGGCAATGAGATGCATTTGTATAATTACCGTTATTATTTCCGTTGTCAGCAGTTGGTTCCTTCCTAAATCTTTTGCCCAAGAACAAGAACTTATAAACAACCGTCTTTCACTGATCGGGACAAAGACAAGCTTTAATCCAACGCCTGTTGATGGTGGGGCTTGGGGAACGTTTACTATCACAGCAACATTTAAGAATGCTTCTAAAGATAATCTAACTAAACTAGCTTTTCAAGTAATACAACTAACTGGCGGGAATCTGCTCCTAAATGCAGATGGGCATGCAGGAGGTATTGGGAGCACATTAACCGTGCCTTTTACAGGAAATTATTTCGATGGGGCACTCAGCCCGGAAGAAAATTTTAAAGTTGATTTTATCATAGGCCTTGCTTCCCCAAGCAAGTTTACCTTTCATGTGGATGCGTTGGGCACAGTCGTTCGGGTTGGTGGAATGCCCGACCCTGTTGATGTGACAGCAATTACTGGCCAGAAGATTGCCGGACCAGTAACCAGTTGGCAGACGCCAGACGGCCGCTATACGGTCGAACACCTTGCCGGGCAGAGTCAAAACGGGGATCTGCTGGTGTTCTACTGGTCGCCCCGTGCTGATTGGCAATTCGTCAACGTTACCGAGAAGACTGGTCAGAAGATTGTTGGACCAGTAACCAGTTGGCAGACGAGAGACGGCCGCTATACGGTCGAACACCTTGCCGGGCAGAGTCAAAACGGGGATCTGCTGGTGTTCTACTGGTCGCCCCGTGCTGATTGGCAATTCGTCAACGTTACATCACACGTAGCAGACGGAAAGGTAGCCAACGGCGTACCGACGGTCTACCAGCTTGCAGACGGTAACGAGAACGTGGAGCTACTGGGTACTCGCAGCCCATCGGGATCCTTACTCCTGTATTGGTGGAAGCCATCACGCGATTGGCAGGCTGTGAACCTGTCAGAGATCACCGGTCGCACGATCTCTGCTGATCCAGCAAGTTGGCTTACCACCGATGGTGATAGTGTGGTCGAGCACTTCGCGGCACCGGATCAAAACGGACACCTCTTGGTCTTTTGGGGGTATTCCAAACCTCGGCTTTTGACCGATGGTCTGGGTAATCCATTTCAGTCGCTCAAGCGGGTCAGGACACCCCGCAATATTATCGCCATACTCTGGGATTGGGATAGTGATCCGAGGCTAGACCGATCCGTAATCGAAGACGCGCTCTTTGGAGTAACAAACAGCGTACGTGATTACTTCCTGGAGAACAGTAATGGCTACTTCACTATTGAGAATGCAGGCGTGTTTGGCTGGTATGACGCTGACAAGCCCTTTGATCATTACGCAAATGAAAACGAGAAGAACGATCCAATCGATAAGGACAAGGATGGTTGGTTAAATGGCCACGCTGAGAAGTGGGCCGAGGCGATTCGCAAGGCCGATGTTGATTTCGATTTCGCAGCCTATGACAGCAATGGTGACAAGGTGCTTAGTCCTGATGAACTGGGGATTTCGATTATTATTCCTCAGGATAATCCTTTTGGTACTGTTAATGGCGTTGTTGGCCGTGAATATCCTACCAAGGAACCGCTAATAGTAGACGGCGTGCAAGTGAATGTCATGGCTGAGTTTTATATCGGCAACCCGCCAAATATTGGTCTTGTTGCCCATGAGCTAAGCCACCTACTCCTTGGGGCGAAAGACATGTACTTTGGCTACTGCCTAAAGCATAGAGATGATGATCCCGAAAAAGAATGCCTCAATGTATTTGACAACCCCTCTGCTGCAGGCGGCTATTCGCTGATGGACCAGCACATCGAAGCCCCCCATCTGGATCCTTTCCACAAGCTCAAGCTTGGCTGGGTGCGGCCCAAGATCATCTTTCGTGATGGACAGTACAGACTCCCCAACGTGGAGGAACATCATGATGTCTGGGTTCTCCTCAACCCTACGCACGGGGCCAAGGAGTATTTCATCGTCGAGAACCGTTGGCGCGGGAACTCCTATGATAGAGAGATTGACGACAATGGTGGACTAGCGGTCTGGCACATCATGGAGGACCCAGCCGTTTACGGGACTGTACCCCCGCCGCCTGGCGTCGAACAAGAAGATTGGGACACGCTACCTCCGGACGCCTGGAGTAGGCGCGCTATCCGGATGATCCGGCCCATGACAGCTTTTTTTGATAACAGTCAGGCCCTGTGGGATGGGGCACAGCCTGGGACAGATTACGATCTCCTCTCCGAGGATCCAGATCCTTCCCATGCTAAGCTGCGTTGGGCGGACGGCACGCCAAGCGGCTTCAACCTGCGCTCGATCTCGGCCGCAGGCCTAGAGATGCAAGCGACAATCGACGTCCCTAGTCCATAGCTCCTGGGTAAGCATGTTCGTAAGGACCGCAGCCGCACCTGCCCTCTGGAAGACTTCCCCGTCATTGAATTAAGGGGAAAAGGGCAATAAATATCGGTGAGAATACCAATAAAACATGGTAAGATATAGCATATAAAAAGGAGGTGATAAAAATGTCAGGAAAAATTTCAGCAGGATATATAGATCAGGAAGTTAAGGGGGTAGGTGATTCTCAAACCAGAAAGTCTTTTACCGAGCCCAAATTAACATTCATTGAGCCAAAGCTTACGAAACATGGGGATGCAACTGAGATTACCGGTGGGTTCTTTGGTTCTTTTGCGCCATATGAATGAAAATAAAGAAATATTTTTTCATAACGTAAGGGTTTCATTTATTCTGGACAACGTAAAGGATCTTTTCTGAAAGATCTTTCGTTTCCCTCAGGATAAATAAAAGCAACTTATATGGTAAATTATATTGTTTGCTTTTATTTAGTTATAACAAGCGAATAAAATGGGAAGTTGAGATGATTGAAGCAGGGGTTTCTTTCTACTCTTTCTACGAAATAACCGTTGAGGTCCGATGGGAAGGGGAAGGGATCGAGGTGGAAGTTGAGCAATTCATCTCTCCCCTTCCCTTTGTTAAACTAAGCGGTATAGCTAATTCCGTTCATATTGAGTTGAAATTTACCACGACTGATGCATCCCTGGATATCCCACATTCGGTATCAGGGCCTTTTTGCTGCTATGATTTATCGGTCTTTGAGGCCGGTGGCTGTGTTTACCTTACTGACGGATTATCCATTTTTCAGCTCCAGCCTCAAGCGGGAACCGGGTTCGTAACCCTCCATCGCTCTTTTAAGGAAAAACCACTTTTATCCAAGTATAACTTCTTTCTTATCGGTCTTATCCATCTTCTTGCTCCTCTGGGTTTCTATGACCTTCATGCTGCCGCACTGTTAAGGGAAGGCATCGGGTATCTGTTTTTAGGGAAGTCAGGCAGCGGCAAATCAAGTACCGCTCTCAGTTTGGTTCATCAAGGCTGGCAATATATCTCAGACGATACTCTTTTTCTTAGACCATCGGCGGTTGGGGTTGAGGTCTTTGCCTTTCGGAAGCATTTTTATCTCGATACTACCTTGGTCCGCCACTACCCTGAAATAGCGCCTTATCTTGAGGAACCGATATATGAGGAGAGTGCCAAGCGATTTTTAGATATGGAACTGGTATATCCCAATAAATTTTGGTCAAACTGTTTTCCCAGAGTATTGATTTACACCCAAATAGTTTCTCAACCTGAGAGTAAGCTGATACACATAGATCAAACATCTGCCTTAATCAAATTAATGAGACAAAGTGCATCACTATTTTTTAAACGTCAGGGGGTCAATGTACATTTAGAGACCCTTAGGCGGCTTGTATCTCAATCATATAGCTATGAACTCCTTGCAGGGCGAGACTTCTATGAAGAGCCTGAGAAGATTTCAGATTTTCTGTTGAACAATATCAAAATCTTTATGAAGACAAAACAAGAATGAACCATAGAGGGATGTTAATAGAACTTACTAATCGCTGTAATTTAAGCTGTCATCACTGTCTTGATAGGAGGCATAGTGGTGATGGAGACCTGAAAATAGAAATTTTCGAAAGGATTCTCCAAAATGCCAGGAAGCATGGTTTTGATTACATCTCCTTTACCGGTGGAGAGCCAACGTTGCATCCCGGATTTACAGAGATGCTCACGATGGTATCCGAAGCCGGATATAACTTTGGCTTTGTTACGAACGGTTGGAATTTTACCAGAATTTATGAGAAGTTGCTCCCTCACAGTAATAAGCTTACAGGAATTACCTTTAGCCTGGATGGTGCCAGGGAAGAGACACATGACAGGCTTCGTGGAAGGGACTCATACCGGAGGATGATGCAGGCCGTAAGCATTTGTGTGGTAAAGGATGTTCCCTTTACCTTCAATACAGTCATTACATCCTACAATCGTGGCGAATTAAAAGAGATGGCTGGGCTTGCCGCTAAATTGGGAAGCCGAGGACTGAGATTCGGTCATCTTATTTCTCATCCGAGAACTGAGACGGAATACCTGGGCCTTTCGCCTGCTGAGCGAAAGGAGACTGAGGCTATCATTTGGCAACTCCAAAATACTTTGCATATGCCTATTGTTATGGCTTCTGGATACTATACGACAGACCTCTTTCCCTGTGCCCCTTTAAAAATGCAGGAAATTAGTGTCAATTGGAGGGGTAATATTACCGCGTGCTGTAATTTATCCGGACATGGAGAAGATGTGGGAAATGATGATATAATAGGCAATTTGCATGAGATGCGTTTTTCTGAGGCTTATGGGCGTTTGGTTCAGGCTAACAGGAAGTTTCAAAAAGATAAACATACACTATATAACAATGGAAAGTTTAAAGATTCAGACTACTTTCCATGCTGGTATTGCTTAAATTATTTCAGGAAAGTAGATTGGCTCAGCTACTACCCCGAAAATCCATGGTCAAGCCTTGTCTGGACGAAATAAATATGAGTTGTAATGTACAGATCGTGAACTGTACATTAGGCTGCCTTCGGTAGCGACTTTTAAGCTTCCCTCATTGATAGGACAAGCGTCTCCGCTTGTCACCATGATGTCAGGCGAAGACGCTTGACCTACCATAGTAGCCGGGGGGTGTGCTGCGGCAAAACCACACATCCTTTCCCCGCCCGAAAGGGGAGTAAGGAGTGTATGCCTCTTTTTAGAGGGGAATCACAAGAGTTTGAAATTTATTGTACATTAAATAAATGAGCGGGAGGTATCGATGATCCAGTTAAACCAGCATGCAACACCTGACCCTGAGGTTGTTGTTACGGAGTTAGAGGGCTTAGAGGGCAAGGAGGCAGTTCTTCTGCATCTAGGCACAAAGATGTACTTTACTTTAAATGAAACTGGACTGCGGATCTGGCAAATGCTAAATAGCGGTCTTACGCCTGAAGAGATAAGCGAGCAGTTTTTAAAAGAATTTGATATTTCACCTGAAAAAGCCAAAGAAAGTATTCTTAATCTCATTGATGAACTTATTACGGAAAAATTAGTAAAGGTTGCAGATGGGTGGTCAGACTAGCATGCTAAAAAAGTTTAGGGCAAATTTTCGTTCCTTTGAGGATCTTTTGCTTTTTATTCAAATTTTTTTCATGATTATTTTGTTGCCTGTCATGCTAAGACTCTTCTCCATTCCCAGGCTTATGAGAGTGTTAACACCACGGGATTTGAAGGTTTACCAGAACCTGGAACTGAAGAATTTAAAAGGTAAAGCAGTGAAGTTTACGAACTATATCCTGAGTCGTAATTCCTTGAAAAGCAAAAATATCTGCCTCAAGCGCACTTTAGTTCTCTATCATTTTTTGAGGAAATGGGGGATGGATGTACATGTATGTTTTGGAGTGAAATATGATAAGGTATTTGAGAGAGAGATAAAAAAGAAATTGGAGGGTCATGCATGGCTTCTTTACCATGGGGATATTTTCCTGGAAAGAAATACAGAAGCAACGAAAACCTATAAGTTAACGTATTGTTTTCCTGATAAGATGGAGCAAATTCCGGAGGCTGATTATTAAATCTGTCTCCATTTTTCTAAACACCGTTAGAAGAACAAAGCAGGTCAACGTTCACTCTTTCAGTCGGCAGCCTATTCTTACTATGTGGTAGTAACCCCAATCGTAAGGGTAATGTCTAGGAGCTTATGAAGACTCATGCGAAGCGTGGAAAGGGTGAGAAAAAAGGATTTGCCAGTTTGCGAATGAGTTTCTGAGCCATCTTCCAATGGGAGTATTTTTTGCAAACGGGTATATCTGTTGTGTGTACAACTCCGGCCTATAACTTATCGCTCTGGATACGGGATTTGGTATTGCCAAAACCATACCGAAAGAAACATATCAAATGAATACGGCGTTGTATCAGATGTTCACCCCAAAGTAAGAAATAAAAAGGCTACGAAAGCCTTCATTTTGAACCAGTGAGATATTCCATTTGAGTATGGTATTGATGTTGTTCCCGTGCCGGCGCCCCAAGGATAAAATACAGGATATATAAGTGCCGGAGGTTTGGCAAAAGAAAATAAAGAGATATGAAACACAGGCTAAAAATCAGCATCGAATAGGTAATTATCTTACATGCGCCAAAGCGGTCGAAGAATCGGCCAACGAATGGAGCACAGAGGATTGCTGACAATGAAGCGAGGGAAAATGCAAAAGAGATCTCGGCACGGCTCAAATTGAACTCCTGGTTTAGCGCTTTAAGAAACACTGAAGCTATAAACCATGATGGGAGGATAGCTCATGAAAAGCCCGACCGATGCCGCTACAACAATCCACCAGCCATAGAAAAGTTTATTGTTTTTGTGTCTTTTTTCAATACGAGTCTTTATTCTGGCCATAGCGAAAGAGAGCCTGATGGAGTCTTGCACATAACAGATTTCACTTTGCAAATAAACGATGAATACGTTGCAGTCGGGTTCGATGCAATTTATTCAAACTGTACGGTAGCCGGCGACTACTTCGTATTTCGATGTCAGAAATCGTAAATTTTTTATGAGTAGTACCTACCTTTCTAAAAATAGTTGCTGAAGGACAATGTAGTATCCGGGCAGCAAAAATAACCGTTTTTTTCACCAATCGCAAACCGCATCTGCACAGGTACCGGTAAAATTCCGGATATAAGAGCAAAATAAGATCTGCCCGTGCTGCTTTATACAGGTAGTGAATGCTCATCCAGTAGTTGCCGGATACCCTGCTTTGGCTACTGAGATATAAATAATAATGACCCCATGACCAGCGATAAAAGAACAAGGGAATATCAGGATATTGCTGTTTTCTATTCCTTAGTATTATACGCAGGGAAGTTTCCATGCCTCTGCAATTAAAAGACCTACTGTTGGTAGTTTTACGGTACCCGACCAGGAACTCTTTTACTACGTGAAACTGATAAAGTTCTGCAATCCGGAGATATAAATCAAGATCCTCACAAGGCTCAACTTGTGCGTTATACCCTCCAATTCGATTAAAACATATGCGACGAATCAAAGATGCGCTCCCATTGCCAATAAAGTTACTAAACATTAATGCCTCAAAAACATCACCCTCTAAATCGAAAGCATTGTGCCCGCCTGTTAGTAAGCCTTTTTCATCAATATGCACTGACCAGGCATAGACGACTCCCGTGCTTGGTCCTGCGTGTAACATACACTGTACTTGTTTCTCGATGCTTTGAGGATACCAAATGTCATCAGCATCAATAGGTGCTATATACTCACCCCGGGATTTTTCAATTGCCTTGTTACGTGCCGATGAGACCCCCGAATTTGGCTGTTGCAGAAGTATCACGCGGTCATCACGCTGCATAATTGATTCTACAATTTCTGCAGTTTTATCATGTGAGCCGTCATCAACTACAATAACCTCAATATTTTTGTAAGTTTGAGAAATCACAGAATTTAATGTATGCAGAATAAAAGCTTCCGCATTGTATGCAGGGATAATGACCGACACCAAAGGCTGGCCTGAAGTAAATTGATCTGGTTCCAGGATCATTTTTCCTTCCATAAGCTGATGATTACATCTCATAGCTGTTTTTGTACGTATCCGAAATGGATAAAAGTTATATTTAATTGTACCGAGAACTACTATTCAGCAAGATAATACCGCAGGGAAGGGCGTAGAACAAAGTTTTACCTATATCTCATTTTTACTCATTTATCGTACTTTAGAAAAAGCTCTTTCCATTCTGGGAAAACTTGCACAAAGTTTTCATCACGACTCTCGTCCAGTGTCTTCATCCACCAAAAATAAGTAGGCAGATACTCCTGTAAATCATGTTCCCACATTAACCTAAGAAAGGCTTCGTATTCTTGGTATGTTTCCGTATATCCCGATAGACATTCTCTCATAAATGTTTTATATTTTTTCTCTACTTGATCTTTATATTCCCTCGGTAGTATATTCACCCGTAAAAAATTTGGATCCATAATAGGGTTGATTAGGAAAGCATTTGGAGGAATAAGACCCGCATCAATCCATTCACGGTGGAAATCCGGAATGTGAAGAACATTCATGGCTCCAACTGTAGCTGAAACTCCAAATTCAAAATATCCTACCTCTGGTGGGCTCTCCATTAATTTTTTCCTGTTCCTCACAATAACTTCCCAACTTTGTCCTTTTCTTAGCAGCTCACCACGACCTTCGGAACCATCTAAACTAGCGCCAATTCTGAGACTTTTGAATCCACGCCATAAATCAAAAACATCATAATTCTTTATACCGAGACTAGATAAGTTTGTGTTGTACGAAAGATCAACATCGGTTTTTCCTATTTCCCTAAGCTTGCTAAGTATAAGATAATGCTCCTCTTGTATCAATGGTTCGCCACCTGCGAAATATACAGCTTCTACAGATGGAAGTATTTCCAATACCTCTTTAAGATACGCTTGATTGTTTGAATTGATTACCTTTGGAAGGCCGGGATCGCCATGTATCTTCACATGCTCATCATACCAGTTACTTGAAAGTCCATGACCGCATGATCTACAGCGATGGTTGCATAGGTTTGAAAACCGGAAATCCAAATAGCGAAGCGTAAACTCGTTATAGGTTCCATCTGCGTCCGTTTTGTCTAAAGCCTCATAGAGATGTTTCCCGAATTTTTTATTTGCATACCTTCGATAAGAAAAGTTTCCAGACTTATCGTAGTCATAGCATTTATAGCAGTACTCGGGGATCGGAATATTTTTAAGCATTTTTTGCCGAAAGATCTTATAAGCATCGTTATTCCAAACGACTTTTAAACCGTTATTCAAATATCCGATGGGTTGATCGCATTTCGCATAACAGCATGGTAGTATTCTGCCATCAGGCCAGCTATGCATATGCACCCATGGCATGATGCAAAAAACATCAGATTTGTGAAGATAGAAGTCTATCAAGTATTCTTTAAGAGATTTTTCCATTTTCATTGCTATAACCCTTACTTTAATAAATGATTATTTGGCTTGCTGATTTGATGAATTTTACTGCTCACACGCCATCGGTCTCTTTGGAGCAAGATTCTAGAGAAAACCTGATCCGGTCAACTCTAGGATTTCTAAAGAATCTAATTACCAGATACATGTATCGAACAAACCTCAAATAGAACCTCCCGATTATGCGGGTCATTATTTTATGTGGTGCAATCGGAGACCTAAAAATCTTCGGGTAAAATATGTTTTCCGGGGTTATGCGCACGCTTGGTATGAACATGTTTTCGGGGAAAGTTTTGAGTGATAGTGTGAGTTTTATAAATTTCCTGCCGGAACCAAAATACTTTAAGAGCCAAATCATACGATCTCTGCCGATTACAGCATGAAAATAGTCGAAGTGTTTAATAGCATGGCGAAAACTAAGCTCCCTGGAAAGTGTTTTAGGGTCTCTCCGAACGTCACCGGGGCTATTAAAGCCGCCAATAATGGGATTGTTGGAGAATGCGTTGCTGCCATGGCGTCGATAGCACCCATGGACGGCAGGGATGATCAACGTACCGCCAAGCGCATGGGAGAAATGAAATAAATAGCTATCCGCGCACACCCTGAGGCACTGGCATTCCTCGGACATAATCATAGCGAGAACGTCGCGTCGAAACATCGCTGCGCTGGTCGTGCTCCACATCCAACCCCACTCCGGAACCTCCCATGCATGATAGTATTCCAGGGGTAAGTCTGGTTGCTGAAAGGTCATTAGCTTCCCTGGCGAAAAGTTCCACTCACATTGACCATTCTTAAGTTCCCTGGCGATTGATCTTGTATTACCACGGTTTTTGTACATGACGATGTGGGTACCACTGAGAATCTGTCCATCGGGCCCGATTTGAAACTGATCCGAGTTACTTAAAGCTGCCTCGTAAGAAGAATTCAAATGTGCCTTGAGATGGGTTTCAATGAAATCCGGCAGCAAAAGATCGTCAGCATCAACAAATACCACAAATCGGCCGCTTGTGTGTGCAAGGCCCGTCTGGAACGCCGCCATTTGACCCTGGTTCTCCCCGTGCTGTATTAAACGAAATCGTTCCGATGACTGGTTGCTATCAATAAAGCGTTCAATAATCTTTACGGAATTATCCTGAGAAACGTCGTCCACAATAACGCACTCAAATTTTGTATACGTTTGATCAGCTATCGATTGCAGGCAAGTTTCGATATATCTTGCATAGTTGAAATTCGTGACAATAATGCTTATCAAAGGACTTTTGATTCGGTCAGTTTGAATCACATACTTTTTCGATTCCATATACATTGATCCTTTTTGATTTCCCAATTGTATAGTGTTTTACAGCAAGTTTAGAACCAGTTTATGATAAACCTCTTTGCTTTTACGATCTTTAACGGACTCGATCGAGCGAAAAATCAACGGTGATGATCTTTTATTGGTTTTGCATGTAATATGTGACTGTGCTTAATTAGGTTCGTATCTTCGTTTCAGCTTGTCCTGAATTTTCTTGTGGAATAGACCAGACCGGACAAAGAGAAATTATACCGGAAACCGCAGAGTGTATTCCGCTTTTTAGAACGTGTAGGGGATGCATCTGCCAATGATAATCGTAAACATAGCTCCAATCAACGGGATAGAGACCTACGGTAATATAATATAATCCAGGGAGCAAGGGTAATTCCTGGAAGTGACAACTGAAGCTGCCTTGTTTGGTTAGGGGACCAAAGGTTGCATTTACCGATGGGATATAGGTCTCAAAACACTTAACATTAGTCTCGCTATAGATACCCAGGAGAAGAGCCATGTCGGACAGGGACGCAGTAAGATTGTATTTAAGTTCGATTGTCAAGCCATCTCCGCTATGCAGGGTATCATTCATATTTCCTTGCTTATCATACAAATGGACAGCACAGATCGATGCTTCCTGTGTCCCCATACGGTTGCCACGTTCAACTGTCAGACTTGGCTGAACTACTCCATTGAAAAGTTGTGCAGCCCGTTTTTCTGTCCTCTGGCGCATCAGATCGTTATAACACCTTATAGCGCTTGCCGGGTCGCCCTGCATCACGATATGGCCTTCCTCTAATACCAGGACTTCATCACACAAGCTTTTGATCTGTTCAGAGTCGTGCGATGTCAGAATTAAGGCTTTGCCCGATACACGAAAGGCTGTCAACCGTTCGATACACCTCTTCTGAAAACGCGCATCTCCAACTGCTAATACTTCATCGATAATGAGTACATCGGGGTCAAAATGGATAGCTGCTGCGAATGCAAGCCGTAAATACATACCGTTGGAGTAGGTTCTTACTGGCTGATCGATGAATTCTTCCAATTCGGCAAAGGCTACGATCTCCTGCTGCCTTGCCTGTACCTCGCGTCTGGTCAGGCCGCTCAGGATTCCTCCCGTCATGAGATTCTCACGGCCGGTCATGTCAGGATGGAATCCACTTCCCAATTCAAGCAATCCACTTACATGACCTATACGCTGAATATGTCCGGTAGTTGGCCTTCCCAGTCCACATAATAAACGCAGTAAAGTACTTTTTCCTGCGCCGTTATGGCCAATAATGCCAAGCACTTTACCTTGTTCTAATGAAAAACTAACATCGCGGAGCGCCCAAAATTTATTATTTCCGGCATTATGGCGACCGTGAAGCCTCCAGATTATTGATTCTTTAATGGAAACAGGGCGATTACGGTGGATTTTAAATTGCTTTGAGACAGATTCTACAGTGAGAACGGCAGACACCTCATACTCCTCGAATAATTGCTTAACTAAATGGTATCGATAACATCGTGAAGGTAACGACAATATATAAGGTAACTGAAGCAGCAGAGAACAACGCTTATAATGCCGGCAATGAGCAACGAATTCCATTCGGGAAGTGTGCCGTAGAGAAAGATTGCCCGATAGTTCTGGATTAATATTGCAAGCGGGCTGTACGTGTACAATATACGATAATTTTCAGCAGCCAATTGGGAACGATAAAAAACAGGGGTCAGGTAGAACAGAAGCATAAGCATCATGCTCATCATATGCTGTATGTCACGATAAAAGACGTTCAGGGTTGCAATCATTAAACCAAGGCTAACAATCAAAATGCCCTGGATGAGGATAAGCAGGGGAAGGGTTAATAAAGCCCATGTCAGAGTTTTGCCGTAAAAGATTAACATGCCAAAAAGTATTGGCATGGCTATTCCATAGTTCAGTAAGTTTGACAGGGTATTAACAATAATAAGAATAACCGGTGTAAAATGAGGCCGTCGAACTAGATCCCGGTTGTGAATAAAGAGATTACCCGCTGAACCAAGACATGTGCTGAACCAGGTCCATGGCAGTAAAGCGCTGAAAACAAAAGCAGGATAGGCATCAATCTTCAGAGGGACAACGATATCAAAGAGGAAGACGAGTACGATAAGTTGAGCTAAGGGGAGCACGAGTGACCAAAGGACACCAAGTACCGATTGTTTATAGCGTAAAGTAAAATCACGACGTACTAGGTGGCATAGTAAGTCAAGGTGGTAGACCAATGAACTCGTATGGCGCGGCTTCTTATATAAGGGAGAAATACTTTTTTCAGAAGAATAAGGGAGATCTAACATGGGTAAAAATACACGATTCTATAAAATATTGCAACTTAATATATATCAAAGATATATTTCGTTATCAAGTTAAAATGTATCTTGGTTTTTGCGATACAAGAGAAACTTTTCTATTAAATTTCTTACTCTCCTAAAATTACCTGTACTGAAAAAGGAAAGTACAAGACTCAGGTAGCTTTTTATTCCAAACGGACGTAATCGTATTGTTTTTATAAATATTTCTCTTCCTTTTTTAAAATTTCCAACACAGCAATACAGTAATCCAAGATAAATATAATGGTGACAGTAGATTTTATTATTTAAGGTGTAAAATTGATCGTATTTTTTATGAATTGTTTCAAATCCTTTAATTTGTATTTCCAGATTAGTGGAAAGTCTATTTTTATGAATACAATACTTAACCAGAGGTTTTTCAATATAATCAAAATGAAATTCTTTTGCGATTCGAATCCACATATCATAATCGGTTCCGAAGGCTATATTCTCGTCAAATAAATTTACCTTTTGAAAGCATTCCCTTTTCAGAATAACCGTAGACGGCACTCCAATATAATTTCTTACAAATATATCATGATAAATATCTCCTCGTTTTATGGGAACCCTCCGACGTAATATTTTTCCCTTCGTTGTATCTACTACCAGATAGCCTGTGTATATACATCCAACCTTGGGTTTGCTGTTTTGGAATAAATCGACTTGTAGCCGGAGCTTTTCTGGTAACCATTCATCATCATCATCTAAAAATGCTATATATTTGGCATGTGAATTTATTATTCCGGTATTTCGTGCTCCGGCTTCTCCTTTATTTTCTTTATGGCATATGTAATGTATTCTCGCATCATGAAAATTCTTCACAACCTCCTGCGTATTATCTTGTGAACCATCATCTATTACAACTATCTCAAAATCTTGAAATGTTTGATTTAATACACTGGTAATTGCTAAGTGGAGAAACTTAGCACGATTATACGTAGGAATAATTACGCTAACTTGTGGCATCTTAGTATATTCCATTCAATTAAGATTTGTTTTGATGTTGTTCCTGCACGCACTCTTAAAACAAAAAAACCTTACTCTGAGAAGATTAAGTCAATGTTCTCAGAGTAAGGTTCTCTGATGTGTTTCGACTGTATTTATCATGTTCGGTAGTAGGGCTATCTTTAATATTCATGGTAGAGACGCATCATGATGCGTCTCTACCATGAATATTAAAGATCCTTTACTTTGCGTCCCCTGATCACTCAGGGTTTGCCTTTATCGTTTTGTATTTTGACTATGTATATCTTATTCCACTTCTTCTTGCAAAACTTTAAGTGCAACTTGTTTGCGTGGAATAACAAATTATATATAGTTTATTAATTATATTCAAGTATAGCGTTTTATGTCAAATAAAAATATAGTATTATTGGGAGTTAAACCATCTTGATAATTGCTGAGAAAACTCTTCTCCATTCCAATTATATATCTGGATGCGAGGCAATTGAAAACAGTTCGTGCCTCTTCCAATAATACCAGAAGCATTCGTACAAGCACAATGAAATCCGGCTTCTTGCACAAGAGTGACTGTTTCTTCCGTATAATCGCACTCTCTGCCATACGGATATGCAAAACTTGTTATTGGACGACTCAGTATCTCCTCAAGATACGCTTTACTTTGAAGTATTTCTTTCCGCTGCGTAGCCAGTGGGAGTGTGGAAAGTATTGGATGTGTTACGGTATGCGCACCAATCTCAATAAGTTTTCCTTGTGCCAGGGCATATACATCCTCAAACGAGAGAGAGTCAGGTGTTTGTTGATCAGTATCAGTTGATCTGACATTAACCCACAGTAATAGTTTGTCAATTACCTCTTGTTGTTCTTCTTCTGGCAAATGGTGTAACAGTTCATAAAGGGAGAGATAAATGACATGGCGAGCACAAGGATCGTCTTTTTCCCAATCCATCCAGCGGCGATAGGGCCAATAGTCCTCATGATAGCTCTGAACTGCTTTACTCGATTCCCATTGGTTAATATTGTTATTCATACTTAAGCGAAGCGTCCCTGATAACATATCTGGCTGTAGCAATAGATTATCCAGTTCCTCCCACCAGAAATCACACATCTTTCCAATGTATCCAGTGGTAAGGAACATCGTTGCCGGGATATCGTGGCATTCCAGCAATAGTTTGGCATTATGAAGATTATCAGCATAATCATCATCGAAGGTAATTGCTACCGATTTATGCGGGAGGTTTTTATTATGGAACGCTTTAATCAATTGCTGTAGCTGTATTGGCCGGGCGTACTTTTGCAAAATCTCCAGGTGATCAGAGAAATTTTGGGGTGTTATACATAAAGAATAGGGATCTGAATGTTCTTCAGTTATACGATGATAATGCAGAATAAGTATCTTTCGATCAAATATCCTCTTAAGCCGCCGGGCAGTCTGTAGTAATTTATTTATTCTGCTTATTATCATAAATAATGTTACCTTATGTTTTGTTATTCTACCATAATAAGTGTTCCGAAAAATAAGATCTCGATGAGAATTTTTCTCGTTTTATTTTTTGAATTATTTCTGTAGGACTTATTAATTCCGGTGATGTCTGGAGTGGAATAATTCTTCTTTGCCCTGATAGCGCAATACATTTGCCAAAAATATTCTTTTACAGAAAAATTTAAGAAAATATATAAATTTTTTATATAAATAACTTAACAATATATACTTATGATAATCATATAAGATATTCTAATAGTATTTCTTTTTTATTTGGAGGGAACACTCTAGTCTTCATGTAGGCATATACATACATAGATCTTATATATTTATTTTTAAGTAGATGTATCATAAATATTTACATAGTATCTCATGATCGTTATAAAAAAATACTCTCTGTATATGATTGCATACATTATCATAGGGTTAAGGAATGAAAGCTTAATAATAGGAGGTAATGATTGAAGAGATGTAAAAAATGGTAAACTGAGAAAACGGAAGATCAAAGACTATGTTCAGATTAATTCTTCCACTTCAGATTTTGGAGTGCGCATCATGAGATTGCTTACCGCATCGAGCGGACTTTTATCGGTGAAAAGTACATTGTAGATCTCTTTTGTGATTGGCATTTCTACGTTCCATCTGTTTGAAAGCGCTGTAACAGATTTTGTCGTCCAAACACCTTCTGCAATTTTTTCCATACTCTTTAGGATTTCAGACAATTTTCTTCCTTTTCCGATTTGTTCTCCAACCCATCGGTTTCGTCCGTACGGGCTAATACAGGTCGTTATTAAGTCGCCTAATCCGGTAAGTCCTGCGAAGGTGCTTCTCTGTGCTCCCATAACGATACCCAGACGGCTAATTTCTGCTAATCCGCGCGTAATAAGGGCTGCCTTAGAATTATCGCCAAATTTCAAGCCATCACAAATACCAGATGCGATAGCAATCACATTTTTCATCGCTGCGCCTAACTCGACACCGATCATATCGGGATTGGTGTAAACTCTAAACCTATCTGTGGTAAAAACCTCTTGAACAAGTTGTGCTAAACCCGCATCCTGTGAAGATGCGACAGTCGTTGTGGGCAATTCACGCGCTACTTCTTCTGCATGGCTGGGGCCGAGAAGTAAAGAAACAGATTGTTTTCCAACAACATCAGTGATGATCTGGCTCGGTCTCAGAAGGGTATCATTTTCAATTCCCTTTGTAACGCTAACAATAGGTACATGGTAAACAAGTATGTCTTTAAATTTCATAAGTACAGAACGCAGGTAGGGAGTTGGTGTTGCAGATATGATGAGTTCTGCATCGAGTAACTTTTTTGAGATATCAGAAGTGATGCAGATTCCGGAAGGGATGGGAATGCCTTTTAAAAATTTAACATTTTCTCTTTTCTCTTTCAGATAATTTACATATGATGCATCAGCGCCCCACAGGGTAACCTCATAACCCTTTTTATGGAGCAGGATTGAAAGAGTAGTTCCCCATCCACCGTTGCCAATAACAGTTATTTTTCGTGGCGATCTCGAAGTCATTTTGATAACTATAAAAAATTGGGCTGGATTACTCCAGCCCTTTTAAAGCACTCAACTTTACTAAAGAATTGCTATTTCGAACTCTGGCAGGCATTTTCCTTGTATAATGGATATAGTGAACAAAGATCTCTAATGGTTTTTCGAACATCTTCGTTCGTTTTCATATCATGGGGTTGTGAGAGGATTTTATCAATACAGTCCGCTATTTTCACGGCATCAGCTTCTTTCATGCCTCTTGAAGTTATCGTAGGTGTTCCAATACGGATACCGTTCGGTTCATTTGCACTTGCGCCCATTTCATCAAAGGGAATCGTATTTCTATTCAGGATAATATCGGCTGCTTCTAATGATAACTGAGCTTCTTTTCCCGTAATACCCTTGTTTCGGAGATCGATCAGAAAGAGATGACTATCCGTTCCGCCCGATACAAGATTGTATCCTCTTTTTACAAATTCCTGCGCCATTGCCCTTGCATTCTTTACCGTTTGGTGTTGGCATTGTTTAAACTCTTCGGTCATTGCCTCTTTAAATGCAACTGCTTTTGCTGCAATAACATGCATGAATGGTCCACCTTGAATTCCAGGGAAAACTACAGAATCGATCTTTTTCGCATATTTTGATTTACATAAGATCAAACCGCCTCGTGGTCCCCGAAGTGTTTTATGGGTTGTTGTGGTAACAAAATCTGCATAAGGAACCGGACTGGGATGAGCGCCTCCGGCGATAAGCCCGGCAATATGGGCAATATCTGCCATAAAGTAGGCTCCAACTTCATCCGCAATTTTTCTGAATCTTGGGAAGTCGAGTATTCTTGGATATGCGCTTGCGCCGGCAATGATTATGTGAGGTTTCGTTTTAAGGGCAATGTTTCGTAACTCATCATAGTCGATGTAGCCCGTGTCCTTTTTTACGCCGTAATGGGTTATCTCATACATCATCCCTGAGAAGTTCTTTTTAAATCCGTGAGTGAGGTGTCCGCCATGAGATAAATCCATTCCCAACATACGGTCGCCTGGCTTTAGTACCGAGAAACAAACAGCCATGTTAGCTTGTGAACCTGCATGAGGTTGTACGTTAGCATGTTCAGCTCCAAAAATTTGTTTTGCTCTCTCAATTGCTAAACGTTCTACAGTGTCCACATTTTCACATCCAGCATACCATCGCCTTCCTGCATACCCTTCGGCGTATTTATTGGTCATTGATGACCCCTGTGCTTCTTGTACCGCGATACTGCAGGTATTTTCTGATGCAATTAAATCAATGGTATTTTTTTGCCTTTCTATTTCGTCTTGTATAGCGCGCCAAACTTCTGGATCATCGTTTTTTAATGTAATCATAATTTTCTCTAATTTCCCTTAAAATATATTCAACTGATTTTTAGCATTTTCCACTTTAAATATGCTTCCATAAATTCATCGATTTCTCCATCCAATACGGCTTGGGTATTTCCTGTTTCCTTATTGGTACGCAAATCTTTAACAAGAGAATAAGGTTGTAATACATATGAGCGGATTTGATGGCCCCATGCAATTTCTCCTTTCTCATCATAAGCCATAGAAAGTTCTTTTTCTTTTCTTTTTCTTTTATTTGATACAATTTTGCTTTCAACATGTTTAAAGCCATCCTTCGATTCTGATGCTGCGAGCGTTCACTCTGGCATTGTACGATAATACCAGTAGATATATGAGTAAGACGGACAGCAGATGATGTTTTATTGACATGTTGACCGCCCGCTCCGGATGCCCGATAGGTATCTATCCGTAAGTCATTTTCATTAATCTCAATCTCTTCCTCTTCTTCAATTTCCGGTAGTACATCGACTGCGGCAAAAGATGTATGCCTTCTGGCATTTGCATCAAAGGGAGAAATTCGTACTAAACGATGCACCCCAATTTCAGACTTTAAATATCCATAAACATAATCACCTTTTATAAGGACGGTGATTCTTTTGATTCCAGCTTCCTCGCCTGGTAATACATCGATAAGAGAGAATGTATATCCGTTTTTTTCAATCCAGCGGCTATACATCCGGAATAACATAGACACCCAATCACAAGCCTCTGTTCCTCCGGCCCCTGCATAAATGCTTAAATACGCATTGCAATGGTCGCGGGGCTCGCCAAGCATAGTACGCAATTCGAACTTCTCAAGCTTTTGGGTAAATGACTTAATATCACCAATAACTTCAGCTTCTGCCTGCTCGTCTTGTTCTTCCTCTGCAAGAATGGATAAGCATTCTATGTCATCTAATGTCTTTTGCAATTCGTGAAGAGGCAAGAGAATTCCCTTAAGAGATTTTAACCTCCGAATAGTTTGTTGAGCCTTATCTTTGTTTTCCCAAAAGTGGGGAGAAGAGAGTTGTTCTTCTAAGGTGAACAGTTCTTTTTTTTTATTCTCTAAGTCAAAGAGAATCTCCGAGATGAAGTAAACGTTCCCGAAGAGGAGCTAATTCTTTTTCTAAATTACCAATCATAATTATAGAGTACCTTGATTAAAATTGCTATTATTCGGAATAGCTTCAGGATTTAATGTAAGACATAAAATTATAAATTATATCTTGTATATGTCAATACCGAATTTAGAATTGACTTAATTGAAAAATATACTTATCATGTTTTTATGAGACCAGATAATATAGTATTCACGGGAAAAGGTTATTTGTTTAATTACTTATAGAGTTAGTATATTGTGCGGGTAATTGCGGGCAGCGCGAAGGGTATGCCCCTTTGTTCTGTAAAGGGGGATAAGACGAGACCTATACTGGATAGGGTGAAAGGCTCTCTTTTTAATATACTTTCACATGTTATTCCGGGCAGCAGAATTATTGATCTGTATGCGGGCACAGGAGCAATTGGAATAGAGGCATTGAGCCGTGGAGCAAAGTTTTGTATTTTTGTAGAAAAAGAGAAATCAGCAATTCAGGTTATTAAGAAAAATCTTGAGACAACTAAGCTTCAAGATAAGGCACAGGTCTTACAATACGATGTGCTTGAAGTTTTTCAATATCTTGAGGAAAATAAGAGGGAAGTTGACCTCGTCCTTGCCAGCCCGCCATATCCACTTATCGAAAAAATCCCCTACATGAATAAACTCCTCATCGTGTTTTCATCTTTATGTAATAAACGTATCATACAACCTGAAGGTCTCATAATATTACAGCATAGAACCATGGAATTTACCATACCGCCAGAAGCTTCTTGTTTAGAACTATTCGATACCCGGGTTTATGGTGATACGCAACTTTCGTTTTTTAAAGTATAGTATTGTTAACCAGTCAGACGCTAAGACACAAAGAGAAAAGGTAATATAAATGAGAATATGGAAAGAACAAGGGAAAATAAAGGTTGCTGCGCCTGCAAAGATTAATCTGTTTCTTGAAATATTGGGTAAACGACCAGACGGTTATCATGAAATCGAAACGGTTATGCAAGAAGTTAGTTTGTTTGATTACATTTCTCTGGAGAATCATGAAAAGGGTATAGAATTCTCTTGTTCAAATCCCAGGCTCACTACCGGTGAAGATAATCTTGTTTTAAAAGCGGTGCGTTTACTTCAAAAAGAATCTGGGATTTCCCAAGGTGTAAAAATATATTTAGATAAAAAAATACCGGTCGGTGCAGGTCTTGGCGGTGGAAGCAGTGATGCTGTAGCTACTTTGGTTGGACTAAACAACTTATGGCAGCTTGGATATGATGAAAAAAAACTTATATCGCTAGCCGGAAAATTAGGGTCTGATACGCCCTTTTTTGTTATTGGAAATACAGCGGTATGTAAAGGTAGAGGAGAGATAATTATCCCTTATCCATTGCATGTAAAATACAATTATGTAATAATTTATCCAAAGTTTGAGATAAGCACCACAACGGTTTATGAAAATTTTAAAATTAACTTGACAAAAAATTTAAAAGATGTTAATTTTTTCTTGCAGACACTACTATTAGGGAATCCGGAAAAATTAGGCGCTTATTTACATAATCGTTTAGAAGAAGTAGTTTTTAGACTTTATCCGGGGATTGAGAAGATAAAAAAGACTTTAGCAGAGATTGATTTTTGTGGTACACTCTTATCAGGAAGCGGCTCGGCCTTATATGGTTTATGTAAAGGAGGATGTGACCAAAAGGAGATTGAACAGAAAATAAAGATGCTTAATATCGGTGATGTGTTTGTGGTAACCAGCGATTTCGATGACACTGTTAAGGAGCGGGAAGGGGGAAGATTGTGAATATTACTGAAGTCAGAGTAAAGTTAACAGAAGCGAAGAGAAATAGATTGCAGGCATTTTGTAGCATTACGATAGATAATGATTTTGTCGTAAGGGATCTAAAGGTTATCGAAGGACACAAGGGGGCGTTTGTGGCTATGCCGAGCAGAAAGCTTACGGATAGATGCCCTAAATGTGGTGGAAAAAACCATTTAATGGCACAACATTGTAACGATTGCGGTTCAAAACTTGATGAAAAACGTGCATCTAAAGGTGCGGGCAGATTAAAATTGCATGCGGATACGGCACATCCAATAAATTCAAAATGCAGGGAAGAGATTCAGGAAAAAGTCCTTAAAGCTTATAACGAGGAGGTTGAAAAGTCTAAAAAACCCGGATATAAGCCACCAAAGTACGAGGATATAGATGACTTAGATTATGTAGATTTGGACGAGGACATGGAACAGGAAAAAACTGATTAGGTAAAGGTGTATCAGTTTTATGCTGAATTGATCCTGTCAACAGCCAAAATTCATGCCAGATTATAAATTTGTAAATAGGTTCCTACTTGTTTAACCAAATTTGCGCTCTCCTATTGAAACATATCCTGAAAGCGATGGATGCTGCAATTGCTTTTTCTTGTAATAGAGTTAACGTTTATTATGTTTTATATTTTAAATGAATATTTCCATAATTTTTTATAATTCATAAATATAGAAAAGTAATGATTAAGACAGGTTCACAAATTTTAGTAGATGCTTTAATACGGGAAGGGGTTGAGTATGTCTTTGGAATCCCTGGTGGCGCAGTTTTGCCGTTATTTGATGTATTATTTGAATCTCCCATAAAATTTATTTTAACCAGACATGAACAGGGCGCTGGTCATGCAGCAGACGGATATGCCAGAGCTACCGGTAAAGTAGGTGTTTGTCTTGCCACATCAGGGCCTGGCGCTACAAATCTGGCTACTGCTATTGCTACGGCTTACATGGATTCTATTCCTGTCGTGGCTATAACAGGACAGGTAAAAACATTTCTTATCGGGAATGATGCCTTTCAGGAAGCTGATATCATCGGTATTACCCGCCCTATAACGAAGCACAGTTATCTCGTAAAAGATATTAAAGACCTTGCAAGGATTGTAAAGGAATCGTTTTATATAGCGAATACAGGGCGCCGGGGTCCCGTACTGATTGATTTGCCCGTGGATATCACTATGGAGAAGTGCGAGGAGATAATACCAGCAGAGGTTAATTTACCAGGCTATAAGCCTAAATATGAAGGAAATATTCGCCAAATCAAGATTGCTGCTGAAGTTATCAATAATTCTAAACGACCTGTTGTCTACACAGGTGGAGGCATTATTGCCTCCGATTGTTCAAAAGAATTGCTTGAGTTCTCAGAAAAAGGAAACCTTCCGGTAACCACGACTCTTATGGGTCTCGGAGGCTTTCCAGAAGACCATCATTTGTCTTTAGGGATGTTAGGAATGCACGGTACTGCTTACGCAAATTTTGCTGTAACCGAATCCGACGTCCTGATAGCGATTGGGGCAAGGTTTGATGACCGTATTACAGGGAAAATTGATGAATTTGCCCCCGATGCGAAAATTATTCATATTGATATTGATCCGTCATCCATTAGTAAGAGCATCGAGGTAGATATTCCGGTTGTCGGTGATGCAAAAAATATTTTGAAAGAGTTGAAAAAATATATCCATTTTGTTGAGAGAAGAGAGTGGTTTGATAAAATTAAGCATTGGAAAGAAAAAAGCCCATTATCTTACAATAATAATGGAAATGTAATCAAACCCCAATATGTGATTGAACAAATCTGTGATGTAGCCAGAGGCAACGCTATTATTACGACAGAAGTAGGGCAAAATCAGATGTGGGCGGCTCAATTTTTTACGTTTACAAAACCGCGTACTTTTCTCTCGTCTGGCGGGCTTGGTACTATGGGTTATGGTTTCCCTGCTGCTATAGGGGCTCAATTAGGGTGTCCCGATAAAATTGTGGTAGATATTGCAGGAGACGGTAGTATTCAAATGAATATTCAGGAACTCAGTACTGTCGTTCGTTTAAATATTCCTGTGAAAATAGCTATATTGAATAACGGATATCTTGGAATGGTACGGCAATGGCAGGAATTATTTTATAACAAGCGTTATTCTGGTGTTAATTTGGACGGCAATCCGGATTTCGTTAAGTTAGCAGAGGCATATGGCGCAAAAGGGTTCCTGGTTGAAAAGAAGGAAGATGTCCGGCCGACGATAGAAAAAGCATTTTCTCTTCATGGTCCTGTTATTATGGATTTTAGGATAGATCCAAGTGAAAATGTCTTCCCAATGGTGCCTGCGGGGCAAGCAATCCATAGAATGATTGGGACTATGGCTTAATGGAACTAATTGTCTATGTTCTGTGTTTTTACAGATGGCGATATCTGTAGGATCCCAAGTCTGCAGTGTATCATACGTAAGTAAATGAAGGAAGAAGCGATGGCATCCATAACTGATAAAAGAAAAATAACATACGCTGACTATCTAAAGATAGATGATAACAATCGCTACGAGATTTTTCATGGGGAATTGCGCATGGTTCCAGCACCGTCACCAGATCATCAAAGTGTGTCCATGAATTTAGGATCTTTACTATGGAGCTGGGTAAAGGGAAAAAGACTCGGAAGGGTTTTTAATGCTCCAACGGATGTAATTTTTGATGATGATGAAATATTTCAACCAGATATCCTTTTTATTAGAAATGAAAATAAAAGTATCATTGGTAGAAATGCGATACAGGGGACGCCTGACCTTATTGTTGAAATAATATCTCCATCTTCTTCTTTTTATGATACTGTAGAAAAGAAAGAAATCTATAGAAAATATGGCGTAAAGGAATATTGGCTGGTATTTCCTGATGAAAAAGCTATTGAAATATTGACTTTAGAGAAGGGATCGTATTCGGAGTTCTGCAGATCTAAAAAAGAAGGAATAGTGAAATCCAGGATAATAGAGGGATTAGAAATAGATTTAAAAGATATTTTTGAATAACTCATTTGTGGGAAAACAAAATGGATTTAATATTAGGCGCTGCGATAACATTAAGTATATTAGGCATGGTCTTTGGGATAGGGTTGGCCATTGCATCAGATAAATTTGCGGTGAAAGTCGATCCGCGCATTGATAGTATTAACGAAATACTCCCTGGGGCAAACTGCGGGGCATGTGGTCAGCCTGGTTGTGGTGGTTTTGCCCAGTCTGTTGTGGAAGGTAAAGCTCCCGTAAGTGGCTGTACGGTAGGGCAGGCTGCTGTGGCAAAACTCATGGCAAATATCATGGGGGTAAAATTCGAAAACAGAGAACGTGTTATCTCCGTTGTGATGTGCCATGCAAGGGGTGTTAAAGATAAATTTGCTTATGATGGGATTCAGGATTGCCGTGCTGCGCATATTGTAGGAGGCGGATTTCTCGGGTGTGATTATGGCTGTCTTGGTCTTGGCACGTGTGTAGAAGCCTGCAAATTCGAAGCAATGTATATGGGCAAGGATGGTCTTCCTCAGGTGATAAAGGAGCGTTGTACGGGTTGTGGAAAGTGTGCGGCAGTTTGCCCAAGAAAGATCATCAGCATAGTGCCTGAATCAAAGATGGTACACGTACGATGCAAATCCCTCGATAAGGGGGCTGTTGCTAGAAAGATCTGTCAGGATTCTTGTATTGCTTGTAAGCAATGTGAAAAGATTTGTCCATACGATGCTATCCATGTCCAGAATAACCTTGCCGTAATCGATTATAATAAATGTACTTCATGCGGAAAATGTGTGGCGGTGTGTCCTAATCATACCATAATCAACTTTGCGAGAGAGCAAAGCCTTGCTGCGCATACAGCAGCGTTAGTTTAGAAATTCTTTCCTGATAAAGATGCATCAAGATCGTTTTTACATACCAAACGCTCCCGCAACGAATGAAATTTGGCTTGATGGCAGGGAAGCACATCATATCTTACACGTCAAACGGGCAAAGTTAGGAGCTAAAATAACCCTCTTTGATGGAGAAGGATTTGAATATCTTGCCCGTATTACGGAAATATTCCATGATACATTGAAAGTATGTATTGAACAATCGAATGCTGTTGACAGGGAGGCGCCTGTCGATATCACTCTTGCTTTTTCTATTCCTAAAGGAAAACTCGTAACCTTTTTAATCCAAAAATGTGCAGAGTTAGGGGTAAGGACTTTGATTCCAATCCACTGTGAGCGGAGTGTTGTCGATATCCGGGACAGGTCAGAAACAAAGATAGAAAAATGGGACAAAATAGTTATTGAGGCATCGAAACAATGTAAACGAAATTCTATTACAAAAATAAAAGATGTAATGCCTCTGGATAGCTTAATAAAGGCTGCTGGTAATTACGATCTTTCACTCATCGCATGCACAGAAACCCACACCAAAACATTAAAGGGTGTATTGAATGAGTATCCTTCTCTGAAAAAGATTATTTGTCTCATAGGCCCTGAAGGTGGTTTCACCAATAATGAAATTGAAATGGCAAAAGAAGCAGGTTTTGTGCCCATCAGTATAGGTACTTCCACCTTGAGGATTGAGACCGCTGCCATTGCAATTACTTCTATGCTTCTTTGCTTTTATGCTTAGCCAACCTTTACTGAAATCTGTTTTGGTTTTGCCGCTTCTTTCTTTTCCATGGTAATCTCAAGCACACCATTTTTGTACTCTGCCGTTATTTTATCCGGGTCTACAGAAGTGGGAAGTTCAATGGTACGTGCGAAATTTCCATAGCGTCTTTCCATACGATAGAAACTTTTTCCCTTTTCCTCCTTCTCTTCTTTTTTTTCACCTTTAATTAAAAGGGTATTATGTTGTATTGCAATATTTATTTCATTTGGGTTAACTCCTGGCACCTCTGCTTTTATGATAATTTTATCTGTTGTTTCCGATAGATCAACAGCCGGAGCCAACATACTGGTTTCCATCAAAGGTTCGGTTGAATCCCAACCACCAAAAAACCGGTCAAACATCCGATTCATTTCATTCTGTAGTGAAGTAATAGATGGTAAGCGTGACCATTTTGTAATTTCTCTTGCCATGATGTGCCCCCTTTCAAAATTAAGAACAAAATATGAAAAACTTAATCGCTCGGCTAGGAGAGGTCGGCATGTAGCTTTTCCCGATGAACGACCGGGTAACCGTAGCCGTTCATCACGTCTCCAAAAGCCGAACGATCATGCATGTACTTGTAAGCAAAATGAATACCTTTGAGAAATATGTTATTCAAAAAGTTCCGGCTCATGTAATTCTGGCAGGGAAGCAAGGCTAAAGCCTTGCTTCCCTGCATCTTAAAATTGCCGAAGGCTTAATGCATGTTACTATATTTCTAGCGATAGAATGGTAAGAGAATAAAGCGTTATGTTATTATGAGTTTATCATCGCGTGCCATAACACGCTCTTGTGCCAGCACACCTCTGTATCATGGCATATTTCTCAGGCCAGGATTACGTATGTTTTTACTTTCACAGGGTTAATGATTGTTTTCTCTTTTTCCTCATGAAGTGGTGGAACAGAAGAGATTTGGATTAAGATTATCAGGCGCTTGAGAACAGCTATCCTATATGAATAAGTTCTAATCTGTCCCGGAAAGTCTCCAGGACTTTTTGTCTCATCTTTTGATGTGTCTCTGAAGCAAGATGTGGATCTTTGGAAATGATTTCAAAGGCATCTTTACGGGCCTGCACGAGTATGGGAAAATCTCTTATGAGGTCGCTTATCCTGAGTTCAGGCAACCCATGCTGGCGGGTACCAAAGAATTCCCCTGGTCCCCTGAGCCTGAAATCCATCTCTGCGATTTTGAACCCGTCGCAGGTTTTTGTCATAATCTTCAGCCGCTCATGTGATATCGGTGTTTTGGGATATCCAAAAAGCAGGCAATATGACTGGTCATTGCCCCTGCCTATGCGTCCCCTGAGTTGATGAAGCTGAGCAAGTCCAAATCGTTCAGCATGTTCTATAACCATTATGGTTGCATTCGGTATGTCGATACCGACTTCGATGATTATTGTAGAGACGAGTATGTCGTACCTTTTTTCTTTGAAATCTGTCATAACCTTATCTTTTTCTCCGGATTTCATTTGCCCGTGAAGCAAGCCTATCCTGAGATCTGGAAATATATCATGTTGCAGTCTTTTTGCCTCTGTTACAGCGGCTTTCAGATGAAGAACCTCTGATTCCTCAACGAGGGGATAAACAACAAAAACCTGCCTGCCTTTAGCAACCTCGCTCCGGATCAGGTCATAGGCATTTTTTTCTTTACCATTGAGTATCCACAAGGTCTTAACAGGAGAACGTCCTGGTGGGATTTCGTCCAGTATTGAAATGTCCAGATCACCGAATAAAGTGAGGGAAAGGGTGCGAGGGATGGGGGTTGCTGTCATGATGAGTACATCGGGGCAAGACCCCTTTTCCTTGAGTTTCAAGCGTTGTACCACACCAAATTTATGCTGCTCGTCTATTACTATGAGGCCTAGCTTTCTGAATTGGACAGTTTCTTCAATAAGGGCGTGAGTTCCAATAACTAAATCGACCTGCCCGGTTTTGATCTGCTCAAGATCGCTCTTTTTACACCTGGCATGCGATTCTCCTGTCAATAATCGTATCCTGACATGTGAACACATAAGGTATTTTTTGAGGGTATGAAAATGCTGTTCAGCCAGTATTTCAGTAGGGGCCATAAATGCGGCCTGGTAACCGTTGGCAATGGCGATAAGGATTGCATGGATTGCCACAACAGTCTTGCCCGAGCCTACATCTCCCTGAAGTAATCGGTTCATCGGTTTACTGCTGCGCATATCATTCTTAATCTCATGGATTACCCGTTCTTGTGCGTTTGTTAACGTGAAAGGTATGAGGTTTCTGATATGGGTGTCGACATTAGGTCCTGCTTTGAATGGGATACCCGTTTCTTCTTTTATACTCCACCTTCTGAGCGCCATAGCTATTTCAAGGATAAATAATTCATCGTAGATAAGTTTGGATTTTGCACGTTCCAAATGCTCAAATGTTTTGGGAAAATGGATATCTCTTAGAGCGTCCTGGATAGGTATTAATCGATTTTTTTCCATGAGTTCTGTGGGTACTATCTCTTCAACATGACCGGTAAAATGACGCACTGCCTCTTCCACAATCTTCCGAAAGTGGGTTTGACTCATGTGTTCAGTGAGTGGATACATGGGGATAATATTCCCTTCCCTCTCGCTGATATCTTCGTTCTGAACGATCTCATATTCCGGACTTAATAACTGCAGATATTTGTATGCGCCTACCTTTCCATGTAAAAATACGGTATCTTCAACATGGAATTTATCGGTAAGGAAAGGTTGATTAAACCAGGTTGCTGCTATCGTGCCTGTTCCATCCCCAACAAAGACTTCAACAATATGTTTTCTGTTTCTTGATATCCTGGCATGTACACCGAGTACCTTGCCCTGAATAGAAATCTTTGCGCCTATCTTTGCCCTGGATATTTTTTGGATTTTCGTGTGGTCCTTATAATCACGCGGGAAATAGTAAAGTACATCACGAATGGTGCGTATCCCCAGCCGTTCGAGGATTCCACCTCGTTTTGGTCCAACACCTTTCAGGTATTGTATTGTTTGGTTTAATGGAGACTGTGAGGTTGTCTTGATAAGAGATTTTGTAACTAACATTTGAAGATTCACAATATCGATAAGAATATGGAAATTTAGCCTAAATATTAGAATGCTAAGTATTGTTTGTCAAATTGAATATTTTGATACTTTACCCTATAATAAGATACCTTTCAAATTTGAATTCTTGGTAACAATTTAGTTTTTTGAAAAATTCCAATAATAGCGATGTTTGCCGCGCAATGTAGTGGCGAAGCATTTGCTATAATTTGGCATACATGCATTCATACCCAAACTAGCAAATGCTTCGCCACTACTAAATTGTTACCATTCTTGTTGTCTTATGGAGAGAAAGTATGAAGAGTAAGGTTTATTTTATGAAAACAGAGCATGGTGAGGACGTTTCCTCTCATGCACAAAAGGTGAGCCGGTTATTTGATTTTGCAGGATTTAAAGATGCAATTGATAAAAATGATATGGTAGCGGTAAAAACGAGTTTTGGAGAAAAAGGGAATATTGGCCACCTTAAGCCGCCTGTTGTGAAGGCTGTTGTAGATAAAGTAAAAGAGTATCGTGGAAAGCCCTTTTTAATAGAAACAAACACATTGTATACCGGCAGCCGTACTAATGCTGTTGATCATATTTCTCATGCATATGAGCATGGCTTCCGTTACGAGAATATTGGCGCTCCCATTCTTATTGGAGATGGGCTTTGGGGTGAGCATGATGTACAAGTGGAGATTAATCAGAAATTATGCAAATATGCCTATGTTGCGGGGATAGCCAGGGCAGCTAATGTCATCATCTCAATTGCTCACGTAACAGGGCATGTGATGGCAGGTATGGGAGCTACGCTGAAGAATATTGGGATGGGGCTCTCATCGCGTGGCGGAAAATTGGCGCAACATTCCGGTGTTATTCCTCAAATTCTTAAAAAACGGTGTAGTACCTGTGGTGTATGTGGCAGGTGGTGTCCTGTGGGGGCAATAAAAATGGGTGAGCGCTATGCCATCATCGATCCAAAGATATGTGTTGGCTGCGGTGAGTGTCTGGCCGTATGTCAGTTTGATGCTGTGGAGATTTCCTGGGATGAGAGTACGGTGAATCTACAAAAAAAAGTAGCTGAATACTGTTTGGCCATTCTCAAGGGAAAGACAGGGAAAACAGTCTTTTTCAATTTCCTGACACATATTACCCGGCATTGCGACTGTATGGATACAGCCTATGGGCCCGAGATTGCAGATATCGGTATCATGGCATCCCGTGACCCTGTTGCTATTGAAAAGGCAACAACGGATATTATTCAGGAACGCATTGGAACGGATTTTTTCAAAGATGCCTGGCCTGATATTGATTATACCATTCAAATTCGCTATGCACAGGAGATAGGATTGGGAAGTATGGAGTACGAGCTGGTAGTTTATAGATAAATAATGATATATTCCCTCATCTTGCAATGTTCCCGACGATAATATCGGTTGACCAATCTGGCGTCTGAGACGTATTTCCCTCTTCGTAAAATGCTTGCCCAATGTCGTAAATTGAGTTGTCGAATTTAAAAGGAATTTTAAATCCCTCCTCATGAATGTTCGTAACGACTATCTTGCAAATAGTTCCAAAAGCTCCAAATGCGAGGTTGTAGCGGGTATTCTTTGTATCGGGAGATGTCAGGCTATACCAGCCATCAGTTTCTTTGTTTAACGTCCAATCCTTGCAAAGCCCTCCGTCGTAAGATGAAGTAAGCACCACGTTGTAAGGTTTATCGGTGCCTATCCAAAAACGAAGTTTATTAATATATCTTGGCGCATGTTCGCACCACATAAATATTTCAGCCTCATGGTCTTCGATTACAGAAGGGACAGAAAATCGTATCATACCTTCAATAGTTTTCCTGAAAATAGAAGACGGGTCTATTTCGTCGTGCAATAATGGTGTGGCGGTAACGCCCTTATACGTAGTCTCGCTTTCCACGACGAAGCGTCCGTCCTCTGGTTTTTTTGGAGTAATGTACTTTATCTTATACTGACCTCTTATGTCTTTGATTATCTGCTTAAACCTCTCATGTAAGACATGTATATTTTCTGAAAAAACATATGTGCCTCCTGTTTCAAGAGCAATGGTCTCCAACACTTTTTCTTCGCTGCCAGGCCATATTCCCATAACGTATATGTGTACATTCCTTTCTTTTGCCAAAGCAATAACATCATCCGGAGTACTAAAACTGCTATTATCAAATCCATCTGACAGGAATACAAGTGTTTTGAAAATATTAGGGTCAGGCTTTTCTGGAAATTGTTTTAAACCCGTTTGTATGGCATCCCAGCAGTTTGAAAAATCGCGGTAAATCTTGCCGTAACTAAAGTTGTCAATAGCCTTTTTTACCATATTTTTATACGTAGTAAACGCATGTAAAAGTCCTGGCGGCTCATCTGGACGATGGAATTCTACCACCCCAATCTGATGGGTTTCGTTAAGACTGTCAATTAAATCTTTAACGCTCAATGTCACCATATTAATATCTTCGTTCGTCTCATACATTGACGCTGAAAAATCTAACACAATCATTACCTGTAACTGGAAATCATCCTGCGTATAGAGAAGCGCATGACTTTCCAAATAATCAATCTCGGCCTTATTCTCCCAAATTTTTATGTTTTTCCAGCCAACCTGATTAGAATCAAATAAAATAGCGTGATTATTCTGATCTCTTAAAGAAAATACAAATTGAATGGTGCTGGGAAACTGGTGGTCTGTTGTCTGATTTAACGCCGTAATTCCACGAAGTGGCCGGATGATCTTTATTGGGCCTGCCACGTCAAATAATTTAGGATTGTTCGCATCCTCAATCCTAACAGCATAGTTATTGCCCTCCCTGATAAAATCATCCACTTTCCAGTTAAATGAGCCTTGAGCAGCTCCTTCTTTCTTGAAATTATAGTTTTCCGCAATCATTCCGATGTTTACTTCATTCGAATAGAGAAAAATGTTTACATTTTCACTGACTCCGGCAGTTGCCGTCCATTCTATAGTCTTTGGGTCGCCAACAAAAATTGACGTTCCCGCCGATGGAGATATAAGAGTCAATTTCTCCGCATCTTTTTGCACTAATATTGGGACAGCGCCACTTTCTGCATTAGTAAAAATCTTTAGTTCTTGCACCGTACTGCCGTAAGACAGGATACCCCTATCAACTTTTACGCTAATTTTTGAAGGTTTTTCTAATACAGAGCCTGTGGTAGGCTCAACTATAATCCAGTTTGGGAGGCTTCTGGTATCAATATTAAACTCTAAATGTTTAACGCCTGGTCTGAAAAATCCTTCAGCCTTTGCTACATTATTAATAGTAAACTCCATTTCCGTCTCTTTATTTCCAAAGTTCAAACTTGATGGAGATATTTCAAGGATTGGCGAGGCATCTCTGCGCAAAAGAAGAATAATTAATATCGTTATAAATATGAGAATAAGAGGAATTATAATTTTTCCCTTCTTTTTCTTCTTTTCCGGAACATTACCAGCCTTTTTGCTCTGGTCTGTTTCTTTATTTACGTTTTTACCAGTATTTTCGGGTAAATTCTTATCCTTAAATGACATTTTTCAGGCTCCAAATTTGTATAGTTTGCTAAAAACAATCATTTAGTTGGAACATAACCAGAAAGATTATATATTTATTTCAACTATAAAACAATTTTTTTTCGTTAAAGAGTTGTTGAAATGGAAAATCTGACATTCGGGAGGGTTTCTTTTAAGCTGAGCAGAAGAACTGTTTTTTAACAGCGGAAGAAAATAGCAAAGGAGACCGGACTGGATTCCCACTCTCCATTCCCCATTTTCATGAGGACAAGTTTATCGGGAATCCAGTATAGGAAAGAAACTGGAAAGGCGCTGGATTTCCGATAAAGGCATTCGGGAATGACAAATGGAGGATGGGAATGACAAATGAGACAGGGGAATAAGAGAAAACACGCAGGGATGTCAGGAAAAACACCTGATGATGTTATCTGTAATGCTTTTGATAATTTCTGCGATTGTTCTTGTGGTTGAGATAACTTCCGACAGATCGCTTTTTGCCCTTTCATTGTCACTTTCAGTGTGCAAACGGTTGCTATAGTGATCAACGATTGAAACCGAACAATAAGGGATATTACGATTAAGGCAAAAGGTATTTTTTTCTTTCTCAATCCCGAAGGGATGTCATGATGATAGCACAAACAGAAAAAAGATTTTCAACCCCGAAGGGGTGACATGACAAACTGGTATTCTGGTGTCATCCCTTCGGGATTTGATGTACGGGTAATTTCTTATCTACAATCATTTCACCCCTTCGGGGTTGAATTATCATAATCAACGGCTAAAATCGATTATCTTCGCTGGAAACCAAGTCTTCCCCGTATGTTTTAAGACACGCGATATGTTTGTTTTCATCCCTTGAATACTATAGTTATCGGAGATCTTCCTGTATAATAAAAATATTATTTTAAGTTCTCATAAGGAGTTTTCCGATTTTTCCTGTTCTATAATTACACAATCGTTTTAAGTAGATACTTCACCTTTAACAATCTTAATCTCTTCTTCGGTTAATCCGTACAGCTTATAAACTGTTCCATCTATCAAATTATCTGTGGCTTTAATTTTGGTTTTTAGTGGTTCAAGGATTGAGATACTTTGAGCAAATTGATCTTCAAGTTTTTCTTGTGTCTTCCGGTCTGATGGATCTATTGGCAGCTTACTTCTATTCCTCTTTAAGATTTCAATGAGCTGATTAAAGTCATGTTCATGGTATTCCTTTATAGCAGTCTTATTTGAAAGTTCATCTATTTCTAAGCCGATTTCATGTTCGAGCCATTTTAGAAAACCTTTGGTTTCCTCGTTCTTCTTTTTATTCATCTCAATCATCTGCTTGGCAAGATAGGCAAGGAAGTCATGAACAATATGGGTCTTTCCGGGGAGGAAAGTTTCGACTTCTGTAATAATATTGTCATATTTTGATGATATATAAAATTTTTT
>SULG01000029.1 GCA_005524015.1 Candidatus Jettenia ecosi | reverse complement strand
TACGGCTGTTTGCAAAGAACATTTAGATACCCCTCCTTTTATATGCTCTATCCTTTATAGAAATGACATTAACTATAGTATTTTCAATGATGAAACCGAACATATCCTCAACAGAGGAAAGACTACGCCGCCAGTCATTGCGAGGGTCTTGTCCGAAGCAATCCTTTGCAAGTTTCAGAAGAGATTGCTTCGGAAAAAACCCTCGCAATGACATGTTGAGAGACTCCGTAACATTCCCTCTACCAGCATACAACCAAAGACTCATGCACCACATTTTAATGTATAGGAATTTCAATTCTGTCGGGCAACCCTTTTGGGTTGCTATCCCGGAGCATATATTCTGGCGGGGAGGCAAGGCTGAAGCCTCGCCCTACATCTTACGAAAGGAATTGTGCACTTTCTTTATGATAGTGTTCAGACTCCTTATCTCACCATGAAAACAAAAAAGCCTTACTGCAAAGATACTCATGGAAAATATCTTCAGCAGTAAGGCTATCTTATTTCTATCGTGTCAGGTATGAGTGTGGGTGTCAGTTCCTTATACTGACACTATTCACGAATACTGTCCACGGTTACAAGACCCTTTCCTTTGCGCCCCCTGATCACTCAGGGTTTACCTTTGTCGAATATTTACCGCACTATTATTTTGACCTTAAAAGCATGTCAACTTACATGCCAATTCCAGTTACCTATAGTATTTTAAAGTTTACCAAAAGGATATGGTTATTTTGCGTTAACTTTGAAACCTCTACGCAAAATATCATAAGTTAAGGAATAAAGTCAATATTATTTTGCCCTTAAATTATGAAACATAATCGTCACGGCAAGGTATTTCTTATTAAAATTATTACATGATTTTAATAATTTTTAATGTGCGAAGATGATACACCTTGTGTGACCCTGTCACAGATGTGTGTCTGAGACAAGGGTGTGACATGTCACACTTTACCGGCAGCCTGTTCATTCCCACATAATTGAATTACCTTCTCTACATCACGACCTATCCCATATTCAGTATAAAGAATCTGCTGGCCGGAACTAATTATACACCACGTGGAGCAATGGTGCCCCTTCTCTGTTTCCTTCAAATGACTCAGCCACACGTCTACCGGCTCCCGTAATAATAATTACCAGCGAGTTGCCGCTTGACCATCCGGCGCGGCTCACAATCTCCTGAATGACTGAGGATATGTTGGGCGTCCTCTGATTGAGGCCAGCTTCTCCTTTTGTTAGCCAGGCCGATGGCGACCATGATACTGCAGCCGTTGTTCCTGGTCTGGATGATATATTCCCCTCAATGGAGGTAAACGGAGCAGCATTATTGACAGCTTCCCCCTGAATGATCAGTGAAGTTGCTCCGGAATGTATCTCATCCGCCATAAACTGGATATAGGCTCTGATGATTGTTGCATCTTTCGGGATATCAACTCCGGTAAAACGCATCCCCACCTTTTGATTGTTTTTCTCAAAGACAAGGTCAAGATCAGTGCTATCAAGGATAATACGGCCTGATGCTCTTTCTTCTGCATCGTTTGAACCTGTCGCAACTCTGACGTCTATGACAACCCCTCCCGGATTATCCAGGACAGTAATAGTTATACTGTCGCTGGTGTTTAACTCTGTATCATTGGCAGCCAGGCGCAGCACATAGGTTCCCGCTTCTGAGAAACTGGCCGTTGTATCGACGGCATTGGCATCACCAAAAGTAACCGTACCCGGTCCACTAGCCTTGTTCCAGGTGGTGGCCACTGTGTCGGGCGGCTCCGGCAGGCCATCGTCAAAAACCATACCATCCAAAGAAACGTTTTCCGGTAAAATAATTGTCTGATTAGGTCCTGCGCTAACCGTGGGATGCTGATTGCCTATGGTAGCCGGGATCAGAGAAATCTCATACACCTTGCCATCGTTTTCAGTCGGATTATCGTTATTATCAAGTCCCCGTGCAGCGATATAGATATTCTTCATATTCGGGTTCAGGCTATCAGGACCAAAGGCAAGCCCGGCCGGCTTTTTGGCATCTGCCGCAGAAATATCGAACATCTGCTTAAGGGCGCCTGCCTTCGTTAATTCAGCCAATTGTGTTTTTGGCTTACCAACTAAATACAAACGATTATTATCCGGGTTATATTCGATTCCCTCCGGGTCATCCACCCCGATACTTAACGTATCGAAATGCGTCACCTGATCATCACCCGATGGAGATACACCATCAAAGATACCGTTATTTCCTGGCGCAACCCGGTATACTTCACGGTTCAACCCGTCTGCTATAAAAAGCACTCCCTGCGAGGTATCGTAAGCAATCCCTTCCGGATCGGTGCTACCGAAAGGCTTGGTATCGAAAGAAGTAAGTATGTCATCTGAGGTATTATATTTTTCATCAGGCCCCGGATCCAATTCAAATATCTTATGATCAGCATCATCGGCAATGAAAAGATGCCTGTTATCGGGATTCATTGTTATCCCGGCTGGCTCATTTGAAAAGGATATAGTGCTCAGGGTATCGAGCAGATTACCAGCCAGACTCATTTCAAAGAGATTAACATCGGCAAAGGCGCGCACTTCGTCGACCTCGCCATCAGAAATGAGAAGCCTGTTAGAGAATGGAAGATAGATAATACCGGATGGGTCGGGACTGGGGGGTGAGAATTTGGAAGTATCAATTGTCCGTATCAGGGAAGTGGTATTTGTAGCAGCAATAAGAGCTGGTTGAGTAAAAGACAACTCGATAATTTTACCGTATCTTTGTCTCCCCTCTTTTCCTTTACCGGTATATTTCTGCATATCTTCAAACAGTTCAGTCTTTTGATCTTCTTTTGTATCATGATTGCGATCTACAATATACAGGCAGGTCTTTGATGGATCATCAGTTTGATCTCCGCTGGGGGCAAAAACCATACTTCGTGGGTTCCTGAGTTCAAATTCAGATACAGGGTAAGTCGTAACAATCTTGCCTTCCCTGGTAAACTCGTATAACGCCTGCTCGCGGAAATTCAGGCTATAGAGATGACCATTCTCGCGATTGAAGGCAATGCCCCGAAGGTCCGATTTCTCAATCTGCTCCAGGTGTATGCGGGAAATCTTTGCATTATGAAAACCCCGACAGGGATGCGGTTTGATATGAACAATCTCTGGTACAGCGCTATCCAGGATAAAGAGATGTCCATTCTTCGGGTCGACGGTCATTCCCTGTGGATTTTGAAGACCAAATTTCCGGGCATCAAATTCGGTAATGGTATCAGGGTCCAGATGGCCATCAGCCCCCGCCTTTATTTCAACCAGGATATTGGTATCTGACTGAAAGATGAGCAATCGATTGGCCTTATCATCAAAGGCCATATTTATTGGATCAGTAATACGAGTTGCTATAGGGAGGGAACCAACCAACTCTTCAGTAGAAGTAATCATTGTGATATTATGAGAGGATTGAGCAGATAAAGAAGCCTCCACAACAAAAAAGGCCTTAGATTTTGAACAGAATATCATACCGTCGGGATTTGGAATGTTAAAACGACTAGTCTTGATAATCCGGGCTAATCCGACATAAAAATTATCGTGCGCTAAAGCATTTGAACCTCTTACTGATGACAAAAAGGAAGTGAATAGAGCAAGGATTATCAAATAGATAAAAAGATTTTTATACCTGGCGTTAAAAAACATATCTACTCCTCTAAGTTATTGTTTTTATCTTCCTTCAAAGTTGAAGGGTCTTTTACCGTAAAATAATTTTAATTATTATATGATTATAAATTTATTTCACAAGATATTCTTCTTCCTTTTCTTCCAAAGAGATTTTGTATAGAGTATGTTGCCCGGCAAGTACTGACAACTGACATTCAAGAGTTTTCACGAATATCGGGAGATGTTAATTGATTAAGGAAGGATTTTTTCTTGAGAAAAGTTTACCTGATCAAAAATATCAAACTTTTCCCCCTTTAAAAAAGCTTATCTTTACCCACAAGTCAGAGAGGTAAATCTAAGTATTGCGATAGGGCTAAACAGGGTGACACGGACAAACCATATCCCCATAAGTCTTGAACGGGGACATGGTTTGTCCGTGTTGTTCGAATGCACACGTGGATATGAGATATACCACACTGACAAACAGAGTTTGTCAGCGCCACCCAGGAATAGGCTTACATATAGCATCCAACATATGAAACCGAACAGAATGTGGGGAAAGTTGAATCTTTGGCTCATAGGTAAGTGTGTGAAATGGAGAGGATTCTTAACCTGTCATTGCGAGGGTAGTGTCCGAAGCAATCCCTTGAATATTTTAGAAGAGATTGCTTCGGACACTACCCTCGCAATGACAGACAGGGTAATCCTTCTTCAGTTGATGATATGTTCGGTTTCGTCATTTGGATACTATAACATAAAAATTTCTCTAGAGACGCCCCCGTCGAGACATCTATTTATGATATTCTAAAGATGTGGGTAAGGATAAGATATAGTAATCTCAAAACAAAATGTCACAGAGTAGAGTAAAATTTCTCAGAAAGTACAGATCAGTTTTTCCTCATCCCAAAGAGACGGAGTGATAGAGTAAGTACCTGAACATAAATCTTTGCATACTGAAAATCCCTGTATGCAAAGATACAGGTACAAAAATTTGTGGTCAGGTACTTATCAAGGTATTTTTGTCTCATAATCCCGAAGGGATGGTATGATTATAGCAAAAAAGCAGAAGAAAGGGTTTGAACCCCGAAGGGGTGGCATGGAAAACCCGTGGATACCTGTCATTGCCTGGGAATTTGCCTCTGTTTTCTGATAATCATTTCACCCATTCAGGGTTATTGATTTTGCGGTTATTCATTATCTATAATCATGGCAGCCCTTCGGGCTTGAAATAGAGATCATCTTCATTTTATCCGTTACCACTTCTGAATTATAGGGTATTTTTGTACTATCATGATCTCAAAAATAAAGCGACATTTTGTTTTAACATTACTATAGAAAAGAGGTACGAGGGATTTCCCCCTTTTTTAAAGGATGATCAAGGGGGATTATGGGTGGTTTATTATTCTTCACCGTTTCCATATTTTAGCTTGATGCATATGGGGCTTGTCCGTGCCGCCTTGTCCAGATGTACTATAAAACTTCAAAATAAGATTTTTTCGATAGTCTTTAGCAAAAAAATAACAATCTGCAGAATGTCATCCGTCAGGTTACAAACTATTTTGTTAACTATTTTCATTTCCATAGGTTATTACCTGTTTTTACTACTACTACTACTACTACTACTACTACTACTACTACCTTGCCGTGACGATTATATTTCATAATTTAAGGGCAAAATAATATTGACTTTATTCCTTTTTGTGATATTTTGCGTATAGGTTTCAAAGTTAACGTAAAATAACAATACCCCTTTGTTCAACTTTAAAATACCAGGTAACTGGAATTGGCATGTAAGTTGATATGCTTTTAAGGTCAAAATAATAGTGCGGTAAATATTCGACAAAGGTAAACCCTGAGCGATCAGGGGGCGCAAAGGAAAGGGTCTTTAATCTGGTAGAGACGCATAATAATGCGTCTCTACGGTGAATAAAAGATAGCCTTACTGCCGAAGATATTTTCCATGAGTATCTTTGCAGTAAGGCTTTTTTGTTTTCATGGTGAGAAAGGAGGCTGAACAATGTCATAAAGAAGGTTTGCAATTCCTTTTATTTTTTATAGGGAAAATGTAGTTACTCAAAATACTGTTGGATCACCGCAGGGGCGAACCTTGTGTTCGCCTACCCTTTGTGTAAATTCAAGACCTGTGCGTTTTCCCATGATCAGGGAGAACACAAGGTTCTCCCCGACCCAGGTTTTGCACCTTATTTTGAGTAATTACGGAAAAATTTACTCCTGTGCGGAATGCAAAGACACAATGATTTTGTCAATTTTCACGAATAATTTTATCTGAATTGTTTTGCGAAGTGAAAGAAGAAAAGGAGGGCAATCATGATGTCTGTTCGAACGTATTTTACTATAAGAACCTCAGGGATATTGTTTACCATGAGTCTGCTACTAATGATTCTTGGGGTGGTTTTTTGGGGAAGTTCTGCGGAAGCGGGGTGCCAGAGAACCATTAAAGCCGATGTTGTGGCTCTGGATCAGCCGTTCTTCTGGAACCGGCTTGGCGCTTATCACCCACAGGGAATGATCTTCGCGCTGAAACGGGACGTTATCCCAATCTCAGGGAGCGAATTAACCCCTGGAAACGTCCAGCTCCGGCCAGATAAACGACCCCGGCCGCTTGTTCTTCGTATGAGTGAGGGTGATTGTCTGGAGATCACCTTTACTAATCTTCTGGCTAACGCGCCTGTGCATAACCAGCAGCCTGCCACGAGAGCCGCTTCGGTACATGTAGTCGGTATGCAGTTAGTAAACGGCATAGCTGACGATGGTTCAAACGTTGGCGATAATCAGAATAGTGGTCTCGTTGAACCCGGAGATTCTACCGTTTATACCTTGTATGCCGAGCGGGAAGGAACCCATCTTCTTTATAGTGCGGGAGCAACAACCGGTGGTGAGGGGGACGGGGGGTCTTTGAACAGCGGCCTCTTCGGTGCTGTCAATGTCGAGCCCAAAAACTCTGTATGGTTTCGCAGCCAGATAACGGCCAGTGACATAGTGACTGCCACCACGGCAACAACTCCTACCTGGCAGCCTAAAATTGACTACAACAAGGTCTACCCTGGTGGGGCAACGTATCCTTCCGGGGATTTAATACCTTCCAATACCCCCGTTTTAAAGATCCTCGATAGCGGCAACAATATCGTCCACTCGGACCTGACGGCAATCATCGTCCCTGCCAGTGGCACTTACTTATCAAATCCCGTCTATCCGAACCGTAATCAGCCATTCAGGGAATTTACCATAATGTACCACGATGAGATCGGCGCCGTACAGGCGTTTCCTGCTTTCTTCGAGAACCCGGTTCTTATCCATACGTTACATGGTGTGCGGGATGGTTTTGGCATTAACTACGGTGCTGGCGGCGCAGGCGCGGAGGTTATTGCCAATCGTCTCGGGGTTGGTCCGATGTGGGACTGCACCGAGTGCAAATATGAGGAGTTCTTCCTAAGCTCGTGGACAGTGGGCGATCCTGCTATGGTGGTTGATAATCCGGCTAATCTGAGAGTAGACCCAAATACTCTGGATACCCTGGTACCCGGACCAGTTGCCACTGAAGCTCTTTATCCTGATGATCCATCGAATGTCTATCATTCCTATCTCAGTGATCATGTAAAATTCCGGATACTCCACGCTGGTTCCAAGGAGCACCACATCCATCATCTCCATGCGCATCAGTGGGTACATAGCCCCGACAGCGATAACTCCTCCTACCTTGATAGCCAGGCCATTGGCCCCGGCAGCGCATATACGACGGAGATTTGCTATAACGGCAGCGGAAACCGCAACAGAACCCCGGGAGATGCTATCTTCCACTGCCACTTCTACCCGCACTTCGCCCAGGGAATGTGGGCGCTCTGGCGTGTTCATGACGTTTTTGAGGACGGCACACGCAAGCTGCCTGACGGGGAGATTATAGCCGGCACACCGATTCCCGGAGTGGTACCACTGCCGGGTTTGCCCATGGCGCCGATGCCGGGGGCAGGGGTAACCATTATACCAGCCGATGCGAATGGTGATGGTACTGATGATTCGAGCACGGTACAGATTACGGGAAACGGGAATCCCGGGTTTCCGTTCTTCGTTCCCGGTGTTGCAGGCCACCGGCCGCCCCATCCGCCGCTTGATACCCTTCATGATGGTGGTCTGCCCAGGCATGTCGTTGTCAGCGATCCCGACAACGTTACCAGGGAAGTACATACGCGCCTTGACTTCACCAAGGAAATCCTGGCTATGAAGGCTCAGGAGCTTCCTGAGAATGGGACGGATGTTGAGAAGGCAGCCATGAGTTTTCACGAACAGGTAAATCATCCGTCTTCTGCCGTCGACCTCAACGGAAATGTTGCTGCGGGCAATTTCGTTACGAACGGTCGGCCCCGGGTGCCGGGGGCTCCCTTTGCAGACCCTTGCGTTGATGATTCGGGCAACCCCATCACAACCCTTCGAACTTACAAGGCTGCGGCTATCCAGATCGATAATGTCCTCAATAAGGCAGGCTGGCACTTCCCGCAGGCACGCATACTCTCGCTGTGGAAAGACGTGTCGGCATACTATAACGGGACCCGTGCGCCTGAACCCTTGTTCTTCCGCGCTAACAGTGGCGATTGTGTTGAATACTGGCACACGAACCTGATTCCTCATATCTATGAGTTAGACGACTTCCAGGTCCGCACACCAACCGATGTTCTCGGGCAGCACATCCATCTGGTAAAATTCGATGTGTTGTCTGCCGATGGGTCGGGCAATGGCTGGAACTACGAGGACGGCACCTTTAGTCCGGACGAGGTAAAAGAGAGAATTGAAGCGCTGAATCATTTTGATCCTACCGGTAAGAGCGGACTTCTGGACCCGGATGGACAGATGCACAATGACTTAGAGGCAGAGTCACATCCTTTCTTCCATGTTGACGGGGCTCAGACGACAATCCAGCGTTGGTATGCGGATCCGCTTCTGAACCTCAATGGACGTGACCGTACCCTCCGCACCGTGTATACCCATGATCATTATAGTCCGTCGACAAATCAGCATTCTGGCCTGTATGCCGGGTTGCTTATCGAACCCAAGGGATCAACATGGCGTGATCCGGTAAGTGGTGATACTATGGGAACGCGTGATGACGGAGGGCCGACCAGTTGGCGGGCTGATATCCTGGCAGGGGAAGACGGCGCTGATAGTTACCGTGAGTTCATGTTTGAGTTCATCGATTTTCAACTGGCGTACAAGGCTGGGAGTCATCCCGAACTGCCTTCCAAGGGAGGCCCTGTTTTCCCGAAGCCGTGGAATGGTGTTGCCCGCCAGCCTGGAGGAGGTTTCGATAAACCAAACCAACCGGATCTGGCAATCAATCCGCCTGGCAGGAAGGAAGTCGGTCTTCCCTTCGTGGTTGAAAGGGTTGAGGAATGCCCCGGAGGAGAACCACTCCCTTGCCCTGAAGCCATTTCAGCGGATGACGTCGGTACTTTTTCGATCAATAACCGCAACGAACCGATTGCCTTGCGGATTCGCAAGCCGAGTACCAATACCCAGGCAACGGATAAGGCAGGCGATCTTTCCTACGCCTTCCGTTCCGATGTAACCAGGGCCGATCCGGCCTTTAACCTTTCTCCAAGTAATTGGCCTTATCCGAACGCAACGGCATCTCAGGGCGCGAAACGCGGAGATCCTTTCACACCTCTCTTGCGTGTCTACCAAAATGACAAGGTCGAGATTCGCGTCATGGTCGGCGCCCAGGAGGAGGGGCATAATTTCTCCATCCACGGGTTCAAGTGGCTCTATGAACCTGACTGGACAAACTCGGGCTATCGCAGTTCTCAGATGATGGGTATCTCCGAGCATTTTGAAATGATAGCGCCTGTTATAAAGGTTGAAACCACCAGCGGCAGGCGGTTTAACGATTACCTCTATAAACCGGATTCTTCAGCGGATGGTCTGTGGAATGGTTGCTGGGGAATCTTGCGCGCATACAAAAACCTGCAGGACGATCTCATGCCACTGCCTAATAACATGGAAATTTTGAATGATCAGATTGCCAATGCCGATGATTTTGAGGGTGTTTGTCCCGATTCGGCGCCGGTGCGGTCGTATGCAGTATCGGCGGTTCTTGCTAAGGATGTCCTGAAAGAGAAAACATTGGTGTATAATTCCCGGGAAGAGAATGACGGGCCGCTCCATGACCCTACAGCAATACTCTTCGTTTTCAACGGCGATCTGATAACATCGGGCGCCGATAAAGGTAAACTGAAGCCGAATGTTCCGGTAGAACCATTGGTTCTGCGAGCAAATGCCGGCGATTGTATCGAAATAACCTTCAGGAACAAGCTCCCATCAGGAGCAGCTCCCGATTTGCCTGGCTTTTGCAAGATGCCGATGATGGTAGAGCACTTCAACAGCAACCAGGTTCGGCCTTCCAGTTACACGGGACTGCACCCGCAACTGGTAAGTTACGACGTTGCCAGACATGATGGTGTCAACGTTGGTTACAACAGTTTACAGGCTACCAAGCCGGGAAGCAGTAAAAGATATCGATGGTATGCAGGTCACCTGGATTTGCAGCCAGATGGAACCCTGGATGCAAAACCGGTAGAATTTGGCAGCATAAACATATCATCATCTGACCTTATCAAACACAGCAATAAAGGGGCGGTTGCGGCGTTAATCATTGAACCGCAAGGGTCGAAATGGAAGACCGATTTCGATCTGAACCAGAACAGAAAATCCCGTATGGCTGCCAATATTTATGATGCAAATAATAACCTTTTATTCCGTGAGTTTGTTACTTTATTCCAGGATGACATCAATTTTCGCTATGGTGATAAACTGGGTGACGGTACTATTGCCGATAATGGGGCGGTACCTGACACAGCAGAGGCTGAAGATTCATGGGATTCAGGCCAGAAGGCCGTCAACTATCGCAGTGAGCCGATGTGGTTCCGAATGGGCTTTGCTCCGGATGCGCCTTTGACATTTACCCGGACCGTTGACTTTGCCAATGCGCTTACGAATGCACAGGTCGGAGATAAGGACCCGGAAACCCCTGTCTTTACGGTTGATAAAGGAACACCGGTCCGTTTCAGGGTGCTTCAGCCGGGGGGCCATACGCGCAACCACGTATTTATGGTGCACGGTCATGTCTGGCAGGAGTTGCCGTACCAGAATAATTCCACACGGATTGGCGATAACAAGCTGGGGGGTAAATGGTTGACTATGTTTGAGGGCGCCAGAATGGGCCACGGCCCGACGAACCATTTTGATGTTGTGCTCCAGAACGGCGCCGGCGGCAAGTTTGGAGTTGCCGGTGATTATCTCTGGCGTGATATGATGTCCTTCCAGTTTGATGGCGGAATATGGGGTATCATGCGGGTTAAAGAGTAACTTTTTCATCTGAGTTGTTGAAGGTGAAGAGGGAGGATACCGTTCCGGATTACCGCAATCTGGCGGTATCTTTCCCTCCTCTGTTTGGTAATCACTGCCAGGTTTCATTTCGTAGAATATAAGATTTTTGTATCAGGTTGGTTTTTGAGATACTACTCAAGCTCTGTTCTGTTAGGAGGAGTTACTCAAAATACTGTTGGATCGTAAGGGTGGTATGGACAAGGGCAGTCAAAAAGGGTAATAGGGAGTATATCGTGTCATTGCAAAGGAGGAGCAACTGAAGCATCTTAATCCCCCTTGATCCCCCTTTAAAAAAGGGGGAGATGTGTGAATGATCGAGAGCAGGGGGAAACGTGTGAATGATTCAGAGAAGAGGGAGACGTGTGAATGATTGAGAAAAGGGGAAGATGTATGAGTGGTTTAAGAAGGAGAGTTTGAAAAACCTTGTCAAAGGGGGAATACAGGGGTTATTAATCCACTTTCCGAAATGAGAGAAATAACCTCATTATTTCCTACTTTCTCAATACTCATACATTTCCCCCTTTTTAAATCATCTGCCCATTTCCCCCTTTTCTTAAATATTCACACATGTTTCCCCCTTTTCTAAAGGGGGATCAAGGGGGATTACTTCTTTGCTTTGCCCTGGACTTTGGTTCACTCAGTTTACCATGACCGTTAAAAGATAACTTTTTTGGGACATCTCCCAGGTCAAGTTTGCACCTTTACAGAGGTGTTTTTATTTACTACATTTTTTCGTTCGGAGACTTGATGAAATGATTGAATGCCTCTTTATCAGAATTAAGCTCACGGGATACGCTGGCAAAAAGTTTGCGCTTTTCTGTTCAGCAGTGATTTGCCTCTTTCTCCTCTCCTGCGATGCCTCATTTCAGGGCAGTGTGGCTAAAGAAGGACTATCAGTTCCTGAAAAGGAGCCAGGAACGGCAGATGTGGCATCAGCCTCCGGCAATCCCAATTCCGCTCCTGCACAGGAGGGAGGTACCGGCACGAGTAATGCATTAACCTCCGGAGAAGCAGATGAAGAAGCAAAAAAAATCGCCCGGGAGGGAATTGCTGTGGAATTTTCAATAATCCCTGTTGTCTCCGGAGAGAAGACTTCTGAAGAACTTAAAGAGGGTGATGATGTTACCGTACAGTTCAGGGTCACTGATACTACGACAGGCGCTCCGGTAACCACGCTCGACCCTGCAGCGTGGATTCAACCGTCCACAACGGATGACTGTGCGAAGAAGGTACAATCGCTCCTGTCTGGCAGCCTTTCCTCGCGGGCTGAAATCGACTTGAATATCTTTTATGTCCTTACGCTCAATGATGAAGCGAGTATTTCGGTAGTTGATCCCCTCTTTAATTATGGCGGCAGCAATCTGCTGACAAGGGTCCCTTTGAAAAGTCCTGGTGAGGATTGGGTTATGAGCCGGGATCAGAGGAGACTCTTTGTTACTATGCCCCAGACGAATCAGATTGCAGTTATCGATACCGCAACCTGGAAGGTTATTACCAACATCGATACGGGTCAGAGACCCATGCGCATAGCGCTGCAGCCGGACGAAAAGTACCTCTGGGTTGGCGCTGATGGCGCTGCTGATACCCTGGATACAACAAGCGGTGTGACGGTTATCGACACTGTTTCATTGAAGAAAGTGGCTCATATTCCCACCGGTGCAGGACATCACGAGATAGCCTTTACCGGAGATGACCGCTATGCCCTTGTGACCAACCGGGATGACGGCACCGTTTCCATTATCGATATCTGGAAACTAAATAAAATCAGAGATATTCAGAGTGGCAGAATGCCCGTCTCGATAGCTTACTCTGCCCTCAGCGAGGCGGCCTATGTAGTAAACGAAGAGGATGGAACGATTCTCGTTGTTGACAGCAAGAGCCTTGAGATCGTAAATCGTATCGAAGCGAAACCCGGACTTGGAGTCCTGCGCTTTACCCGTAACGGACGTCTTGGATTCGCGGTAAACTCCCGTGAAAATAGCGTTCATATTATTGATGCCTCAACCCATCGTATTATACAAACCGGTGACGCTGGAAAGGAGCCGGACCAGGTAACTTTTACGGAAAACACTGCCTACATCAGATCGCGGGGCAGCGAATCGGTCCTCATGATTCCGCTTGACCAGGTTGGACATGAGGGGGCGCCTGTTCCCGTCAGCGATTTCAGCGGTGGCCAGGTTCCTTTCGGCAAGGCTCAAAGCCTCAGTATCGCCGACAGCATTGTTTCCGCTCCCGGAGGCGGGGCGGTTCTTGTAGCTAATCCGGTCGACAAAGCCATCTACTATTATCAGGAAGGAATGGCAGCGCCTATGGGCAATTTTCGAAACTATGGGTGCCAGCCGCGGGCTATTCTGGTCATTGACCGGAGCCTCAAAGAAGTGGAAGCAGGCGTCTATGCAACAAATACCAGGCTTACCCTTAACGGAAAACTTGATCTTATCCTTTTTATGGATTCCCCCCGCATTATTCACTGCTTTCCGGTCAACGTGAGGGATAATCCGGATATATCGAAAAAGGATAAACATCTGCCCCTGCGGGTGGAACCAATGCTGGAGAAGAAAACCCTTTATGCGGGGGAGCATGTACAATTGCTGTTCAAGGTTATTGACCCGGGAACTGATCAACCCAGGGTTGGGCTGAAGGACTTCGGTGTTATAGCGTTTACTTCCGGTAACTGGCAGAACCGGCAATGGGCGAGACCTGTGGGTGATGGTATCTATCAAATTGATCTCACACCCCCGAAGGCAGGAGCATATTATATCTCCTTCCAGTGCCCATCGCTCAACGTCCGGTTAAACCAATTGCCGCCTTTAATCTTACAGGTTGCCAGCAAAGGGTAATCGCTTGATACATACGAATTTCAATTTTGTAGGACAACCCCTTTCGGGTTGCTATCCCGGCGCATATATTCTAGCGGTGAGGCAAGGCTGAAGCCTTGCCCTACATCTGACGAAGAGATAAAAGCCACCAAATGCCTAATTAAAAAGTGGAGATTGCAGAAATGTCAAAATTCATCTGTTCCGATAAAGAGTCCAGAAAAAGGGTACTCAGATCATGGCAATTACTGGCGCCGGCGGTCTGTTTTTTGTGGTCAGGTGTATCATTTTCCCAGGACGAGATTAAGTCAGTTCCCTCACAGCCGAAACAAGCTATTCAGGCAGAAACCCCGGAAAGCACAGAACAGAAGTCTTGCTGTCCACCTGAAAAAAAAGCACAGAAAGAGGGGGGTAAGGTTGCGGCAACTTTAACCATGAAGATACCGGATGTGGAACTCCTGGATCAGGAAGGAAAGAAGGTACGCTTCTACAGTGACCTGGTAAAAGACAAAGTGGTAGCTATAAATTTCATCTTTACCACCTGTACCACGATATGTCCTCCCCTGAGCGTTAACTTCTCTAAAGTCCAGAATCTCATGGGCAATCGCACCGGCAGGGACTTCCATCTGATCTCTATCAGCGTCGATCCTGTAAATGATACCCCTCAGAGGCTCAGGGCCTGGGGAGAGAAGTTCGGGGCAAAACCGGGATGGACCTTCCTTACCGGGAAGAAACAAGATGTAGACAAGCTCCTTAAAGCACTGAAGGTCTTTACCCCGATAAAGGAGGACCATTCTCCTCTCGTCCTTGTGGGTAATGAAGCGAAGGGACAATGGACGCGGATTAACGGTCTTGTGCCATCAGCTCAACTAGTCCAGGTCATTGAGGATATGCTGGATAACCCGAAGAAAGAATTGTCCGGAGAAAAGGATAGGGCAAGAAAAGATAAAAGAGAACCAGTTGCCGGAAGCGACGCCATGAGGCTTGCCGGAGAGGTACAACAAAACGCTGCCATGCAGGGGAGAAATCCGGCGGCACAGAAATATTTTTCCGATGTGGAATTGATCAATCAGTATGGAGAGAAGATGCGGTTTTACAGCGATCTGATCAAGGGAAAGGTCGTTATTATCAACTGTTTTTTTACCGAATGCACTGGCATCTGTCCTGTCATGGGCAAAAACCTGCTGGCAATTCAAGAGGCTGTGGGTGAACGTTTAGGTAAGGATGTGCACATTATTTCCATCAGTGTTGACTCGATTACCGATACGCCACAACGGCTCAAACAGTATGCTGAGAATTATCATGCAAAACCCGGCTGGTATTTCTTGTCCGGGAAAAAAGAGAATGTGGATCAGGCCCTCTATAAGCTCGGTTTTTTTGTCGAAGAAAGAGATCAGCACAGTGGTCTATTCCTTATCGGCAATGATGCAACGGGACTCTGGAAAAAGGCGATGGGGTTGGCAAAGGCTCAAGAGCTTATTCCTATGGTAGAGGGAGTGCTTAACGATGGTATCAATTAAAGGTTTGGAGCCAATACAGAGACATTCCTGGCTTAACACCGGTATGCCTCTGAAGATTTTCGTGGCATGGATACTGGCAACTATCGCAATTGTTTATCTGAAGAATCATGTATCTGCCGAAACGGTCGTAAACCGGCACTTGACGCCTCAGGAGAGACAGGGAAAACAGATCTACCTGCTTGGCTCTTCTGCCTCAGGCCGTGAGATTACTGCGTTATTGGGTAATGACACAACAGAAGTGCCAGCCAGCGCGCTACCATGCGTAAGCTGTCATGGATATGATGGTAAAGGCAGACCTGAAGGCGGGGTATTACCTTCTGATATAACCGGGGATTTCTTAATGAAACCCTATGGCATTACTCATCCTAACGGGAGAAAGCATCCGCCTTATACGGACCGGCTTCTCCGGCAAGCCATTGTTAAGGGAATCGATCCGTCAGGGAATAAATTGTCTCCTGTAATGCCCGTCTACCGTTTCACCCGGGAAGAGGTTAATAATCTTATAGTATATCTCAAGCGGTTAGGAAAAGAAAAGGAGCCGGGGTTGACGGATACGAGTATCCGGGTAGGGGCTATTTTGCCGGGTAAAGAATTTCCGGCAGAGATGGCAATGGCCATGAAAGAGGTATTACAGTCCTATTTTCATGACCTTAACGAACATGGCGGGATTTACAACCGCCGGATTGAGCTCAGGTTTTCAGCCTCAGGAGATACCCCTGCAGCAACACAAGCGAATGTGATGTCTCTTCTTGAGGAAGAAGTATTCGCTATCAATGGCGCTTTCATTGAGGGATCAGAGAGAGAAATTGATGTACTTATACAGGAACGTGAAATTCCGCTTGTGGGCGCTATAACAAATTTTCCTCAGGTGGATTTTCCCTTGAACCGGTATATTTTTATTTGTTCTCTGGTGTGAAAGAACTATCTCTTGCTCTGGTTGAATTTGCATCGGAGAAGTTTGGCGCAGAGGATCCGCATATTGCAATCCTTTCTGCCGGCGGTGAAGTTTTTTCGGAAATTACCCATGCGATCGATGAGCAGTGCAAAAAAAATGGCTGGGATTCACGGATAATACTCACATACCCGCATGATCAATTCGAGGCTGAACGTCTTGTGAGAGAGATGAATGAGAAAGAGATAGATGCAATCTTTTTCCTTGGCTCAGGAGATGAGCAAAAAGCCTTGCTGAGTAAAGCCGGGCGGCTTCAATGGAGACCTTTTGTTTTCATTCCTGGTCCATTGATCGATAAGGAAATTCTCACGGTCTCTGCCGGCTTTAGAGATAAGATTTTTCTGTCCTTTCCCCGGGGGCCCTCTGATATGATTCGCGCCTCCGTGAAAGAATATCATTCTTTTGCTGAAAAACACAAAATTCCTGCACAGCACTTACCTGTTCAGATCGAAGCTTATTGTTCAGCAAAAATACTTGCCGAGGGGCTGAAACGTGCCGGTAAGGATGTGAGTCGTGAAAGACTGGTAGCTGTACTTGAGGGATTGTATGAGTTTGAGACTGGTTTAACACCGCAGATAACCTTCGGTCCGAATCGGCGCATCGGCGCACTGGGAGCCTATATAGCATTAGTAGATCCTGAAGAAAAAAAGGTTATCAGCGCCAGTGATTGGGTAAAATTGCAATAATGAGGTAATTTCGTTTATGTATATACAGGAATTTCAATTACGTAGGGCAAGGCTTTACAGGCTGTCCGAGAATGCAATTACCACCTGCAACATATGCTATATGTTGCGTCTATTGCAATAGTTAATCAATATATAGTACGGATTTGATCCGTAAAAACAATTCTCGGACAGCCTGTTTAGCCTTGCCGCCCCCGCCTGAATATGTGCACAAGGATAGCAATCATAAAGGATTGCCCTACAGAATTGAGATTTCTATGCAGAAAATTAGGTATCCAGTGACTTTTTTGGATAAATTCTACAATCATTTCACCCCTTCGGGGTTATTTCCTCGTGGTTGTGTGTTATCTATAATCATGACAGCCCTTCGGGCTTAGATTATAGTATCTCATGGTTATTGTTCTCTTACTCTGTAGTTACAGAGATCATACATGAGGCTATCTTTGGCAGGAGAGACGTAAAATCTTACGATCTTTCCTCATGAAAAAACGGAGTCGATGTAGGGCGAGGCTTTACAGGTTGTCCGAGAATTCAATCGACTCACAAATGCCATACTAAATATTGTTGTCATGCTAATATTTTTTCAACATCATAGTATAGGATTTATCGTGTGAAAGCATTCTCGGACGGCCTGTTTAGCCTTGCCCTACGTAATTGAAATTTTTCAACGTTTTAAACACAGAGATACACGATGTTGTAATGGTACAGGTGCAGGATGTCGATTTTGTCGGTTGTAGAGACGCAAAATCTTGCGTCTCTCCTTTACCTAATCCCGTAGGGATGTCATGATTATAGAAAAAGCAGAAAAAACCTTTAAACCCCGAAGGGGTGGCATAGGGGAAATCTGTGTTGAGATGTCATCCCTTCGGGATTTGATTATACGGTAATGTTTTATCTATAATCATTTCACCCCTTCGGGGTTGAATGCGGTGTGTTCGGTTTCATACAGAGGATACTCTATGTTCGTCCTCGTTACCTATTTCTGAAATTCATTAGTATAGGGATAATAAATGATGAATAAACTATCATTACTTCTTTTCGCAAAGATCATGGTATACGGCACAGTATTTCTGTTTCAGGCTGATGCTGCATCGGAAAAAGAGAAAGGAACGTTAACAATTGAATCCGAGGGAAAACAGGAGAGTAATGAGGATTGTGATATGGAAATACCACCTCATGCTATTGCTGTAGTCAATGGCACAATCATTACCCGGCAAGAGGTTACTGAGAAGATCAGAGACTCTGTATTCGAAATTCAGCAGGTCTTGCTCGATGCGCGATCAAACGAACTCTATCTTAAGATTAATTCCGATCTCCTGGATCAGGAGGCGAAAAAACGTAAGATTGATACTGCCAGGATACTCCAGGACGAGGTTATATCAAAAGTCAGGGAACCGACTGAAGCGGAGGCGTTGGCTTTCTACCACGAGAACAAGAGCCAGCTTTCAGGGGAGTTTAACATCTTGAAAGAGCAGATTATAAACTATCTTCAGAGACAGCGCCAGAGTGCGGAGGCAAAGAAACTTGCCGAACTCCTTCGTTCTAAGGCTCAGATTCAGACGGTAGTAGACTACCTGACCCTTGCTGATGTTACTACTGAGCCGGATCGTGTGCTTGCCGTAGTCAATGGCGAAAAGATTACCCTGAAAGATATTGATAAAAAACTTCAACCAGAGATTTTTAAGGTACAAGAGCAGATCTACGAGTTGCAAAAACAAACCGTTGACCTCATGATAAATGATCTGCTTTTTCAGCAAGAGGCACAGAGAAGGAATATTACCATTCCGGAATTACTGAATGCAGAAGTTACCTCGAAACAGAAGAGAATAACGAAGAAGGATATTCTGGCATTTTATATGAAGAACAAAGATAAAATTGATGCCAATCACGGAATGGCAGTTGACAGGGGTAAGATCACTCAATATCTGAAACAGCACGAGGAAGAACGGGCGAAGGCTGCTTTTACTGAACGATTACGCCAGACAGCTGCTCTGGAGGTCTTTCTTGCTGCGCCAAAACGTTCTATTGAAGCCATCTCGACTCAGGATCAGCCATCGAAAGGCAATGAGAATGCTACAATAACTATTGTGGAGTTTATCGATTATGAATGTTCGACTTGTTCAAATTTACATGAAATCCTTGAGGAACTGATGAAAGAATATGGTAATAAGGTAAGGCTCGTAGCACGCGACTTCCCGTTACAGCGGCATGCCAACGCCTATAAGGCTGCTCTTGCCGCTGAAGCTGCGCGTGAACAGGGTAAATATTGGGAGTATATTGCCATTTTGTTTCAGAATCAGAGAGCGCTCGATGTCGACAATCTGAAAGAGTATGCAAGCCAATTGGGGCTTAACCGAAAGATGTTTGATGAAGCGCTTGATACTGAGAAATTTGCTGATAGGGTAAAGCAAGACCGAATGGAAGCGTTACGGCTCGGACTCAATTCGACACCAACTGTTTTTGTGAACGGCCGACGCGTTGCAGAGAAAACTCATAAATCTCTGAAAGCAGCCATTGAAACAGCCTGGAAGGAGGTAGCGATGAAGTAAAAAAAACCAATAATACTACCAGGTAAGAATGCGCTTACTTCAAGATTGATGCATACTTCATTCTAATGTCATTACGATGCAATGGTGGATTCACTTCGTTTAATCCACCCTACCGAATGATTGAGGAGCGAGTAACGGATTAAGCGAAGCGAATCCACCAAAGGGATAAATTCTAAACATGAATATGCACTTTGCAGACAGCCTCTTAGCATTTTTACCATTCCCTTAATAAAAATGCTTAACTTAATGAAATTGTACTTCAGTTTGAAGTTATACAAAACTCACAATTCCAATCAATATACCTCCTTTTCGTAATTTTCACATCATTTTTCACGAGCGGGGGAATCCTCATTCCACCCGGAATAATCTCCAAATCTTACGTTATCGTGCATGTAATTGCCTACTCATTGTATGTTTTTGTGGTCATGTAAAATATGCTATAAGAACTTAAGCCATAATTTTTTAGGTGATAATGTGTGACCACTGTATCTGTATTCATACAGAAGATATAAATTACCTTATCCTAAAGAAATAAAACATATGGTATAATCCAGCTTACCAGATACTCTGTATATTCTTAAATTCCAGTTACTTATGTTTTAATTTTATTCTTACGATAAGTTTCTCCGGAAAAAATTTTTTGGTAAGTATATTGCTAATAAATCTATAGTTAGACTTCATAATTTATGAGAAAGATGTTTTTTTGAAAGGAAACGAAAGAATTATGATAAAGTTAACAGGCAAAGAACAAGAAAAAATTTTCTTAAAGATTTTGAATACGCTCAATGAGGCACAAACCCGGTGGTTTGTTGCCAGAGAAGCTATGCTTCTTGGACACGGCGGAATCAAGAAAATATGTGATATTACTGGTTTGTCAAAACCTACGGTAATAAGAGGGATAAAAGAGCTTAAATCAAAAGGGACATCAGGGACATTGTACGAAGAGGGGAGAATCCGCCAACCCGGAGGAGGAAGGAAAAAGGTAGAAGAAAAGAATCCCGAAATTTTGCATATACTAAAGAATATTGTAAACGAGACAACTGCAAATGATCCTAAAAGCTTACTTACATGGACAACGAAATCTACGTATCAGATCAGCGATCAAATAAAGGAGCTAGGGTATTCTATAAGTGAGGATACCGTCCAGAGAAGGCTTAAAGAGTTGGAGTATTCTTTACAATTTAATGGAAAAATGTGGAAAGGGATTTCGCGTAAAGAGCGCGAGCATCAGTTTCAGTATATAAATAGCCTTGCAAAAAAGCATATTCGTGAAGGAAATCCGGTAATATCGGTTGATATAAAAAAGAAAGAGCGAAGAGATAGAGTTAAAAATTCTGATAAAAGATTATCCCCAAAAGGACATTCAGAACAAATGCATAGACACGGTCTTTCCACATTATCTGATAACAAAACAGCAGTTTCTGGATCATACGATATTCAGAAAAATAATGGAATGGCCACTGTTGAAGTATCTCGTGATGCGATAGAGTTTACCGCAGAGAGTGTTAAAGAATGGTGGTTTCTCTTTGAATCTAAACAATATCCTCATGCAAAAAGTATCATGATTTGTATAAATGGCTCAGAAAATAACGGTCTTCATGGTGAAGAATGGAGATACTATTTACAAAAAGTATCTGATGAAATACAGAAATGTATCACGGTATGTTATTCTCCTCCGGGGATAAGCAAATGGAGTAATGTAGAGTATAAAACGTTTTCTTTTGTCAGTATGAACCGGAAAGGAGAATCGCTGGTAAACTTTGAAACCGTTATCCAGGTAATCAGTTCTCCCGCATCGAAAACTTCAAAAAAGAAACCTCTTTTTGATACGGATAATCGCAAAATAGAGATGGGAATACCAGATTACGAAATGACAGAACTGAGTGGCGAATTCCGGGGAACACCTTTGCAATGGAATTTCACTATTGTACCAGAAAAGAAGAATGAGTGCAGAGATAGCAAAGAAAGAGTGCGTTATAACAACCTCCGGGAACAGGTATCGCATGTTTAGTCCGGCAATCTTTTCTCTCATCCGTTACGTTACATTCACATTTCCAGTGCACATCATATAGAAAGCAAGCTATAGTATCCCAAGGACGAAACCGAATATATTCATCTACCGGAGAAAGACTATCTCACCTGCCATTGTGAGGGTCTTTTCCGAAGCAATCTCAAAGGCAGAGATTACTTCAGTAGAGATGCAAGATTTTGCGTCTCTACCCTCGTAATGACATGTTTAAGGATTCCGTACGTTTTATACACCTGCATAAAACCAAGACTCTACTTTCACCATGTTCGGTCTCGTCTATTGGATACTATAAGTTGAGTAATTTAGATTAAGAAACGAAACCCAACTCATCTTATGACATATTGCCTTCGCTTTGCTTGACCCATTCTTGTACTGAAGAGCTGTTCTGCATGTCGTAAACTCTTAGGATCCGTCTTGAAGGAATATGAGCAACATGTGACATGATGCACTTCTTGCAATGTCACACTTTTGTAACAAGTCACGTTTTTCACAACTCCATTTTTCTTACATCAATAAGTACCTGACCACAAATTTTTGTACATTCTCTTTGTCAACAGAATAGAGAATTCAGAAGACAGAATCCAAAGAAACGGTGTGACAGAGTATCAAGGTGTTTTTGTCTCATAATCCCGAAGGGATGGTATGATTATAGCAAAAGAGCAGAAGAAAGGGTTTGAACCCCGAAGGGGTGGCATGGAAAACCCGTGTATACCGGTCATTGCCTGGGAATTTGCCGTTGTTTTCTGATAAGTATTTCACCCCTTCAGGGTTATTAATTTTGCGGTTATTCATTATCTATAATCATGACAGCCCTTCGGGCTTGAAATAGAGATCATCTTCATGGTAAGTACCTGATCACAAATTTTTGTACCTGTATCTTTGTATACAGGGGTTTTCAGTATGCAAATATTTATGTTCAGGTACTTAAGAAGTAGGGCAAGGCTTTAGCCTTGTCGTCCTACGTATTTTCTCCATTTTCATTCGGATAAAAAACGCAACCTTATGTATTAAGGATTTTTATAGCATCCAACAGATGAAACCGAACAGAATGTGGGGAAAGTTGAGTCTTTGGCTCATAGGTAAGCGTATGAAATGGAGAGGATTCTTAACATGTCATTGCGAGGGTAGTGTCCGAAGCAATCCCTTGAATATTTTAGAAGAGATTGCTTCGGGAAAGACCCTCGCAATGACAGACAGGGTAATCCTTCTTCAGTTGATGATATGTTCGGTTTCATCATTTGGATACTATAGCTATTTGTATAAATTTTTTATGTGGAATGTGAGAAGTGGCAATTAAATTGCATATATACTTCCTGTTCAGAATTTTTGAAGATGTTACCTTTATGAACGCAAAAGGAGAAGGGAAAAATGAATGAATGAATTAAAGGGAAATGTGGCTTTAGTTACCGGGGGAGGGCGGGGGCTTGGCGAAGCCATATGCCGCATGTTGGGAGAATCAGGCGCTAACGTAGTTCTGACTGATATCAGGGAAGAACTTGTTAAAAAGGTAGCTGACGACTTGAGAATAAAGAGTATTGAATCTATGGCTTTGCCGCTTGACGTTGGTAATGAACAACAGGCAGAAGATGCCGTAAACCAGGTAGTAGCAAGATACGGGCATCTCGATATACTCATTAATAATGCAGGAATTGATGTAACACTGCCTGTCGATGAAATCTCTGTTGCTGATTGGGATCGTATCATTCAGGTAAACTTACGCGGTCCGTTTCTTATGTCAAAATACGCATTGAGTGCTATGAAACAGCGTGGCAGAGGCTATATCGTAAATATTGTATCTACTGCAGCAAAAAGAACGTGGGCGAATGCGTCTGCATACCATGCAAGTAAATGGGGGCTTCTCGGCTTTAGCCATGCACTTCATGTAGAGGCCAGAAAGCAAAATATCAAAGTGATAGCGGTAATAAGTGGCGGGATGCGCACACCGTTTCTTCTGGAGAGATTTCCCGATATAGATTTGAATACCCTTCAGGAGCCAAAAAACGTTGCAGAGACTATTAAATTTGTGCTGATGCTGCCTGACGAGACGGTTATACCGGAGGTAATGGTCCTTCCCATGCGTGAGACATCCTGGCCTTAATATTCAATATGACACAAGCTGTTTTCCTGGATAAAGACGGTACTATTATAGAGGATGTGCCGTATAATATTGACCATCGTCACATACGGTTTGTGCCAGGCGCCAGGGATGCCTTACAACTTCTTGATGTTGCCGGGTACAGGTTAGTGATAATTACGAACCAATCAGGGATAGCCCGTGGCTACTTTTCGGAAGGAGATTTGCGCAACGTAGAAATACGTATCCGTCATTGTATGGCTGAGTTTGGCGTGTCGCTTGCGGGATTTTATTATTGTCCTCATCTTCCCGATGGGATACCTGATTATGCTATGGTATGTTCCTGCCGGAAACCTGCACCAGGGCTACTATTCATGGCAGCTCATGAGCTGAACATAGATCTTAAACAATCCTGGTTTATTGGCGATATCCTGAACGATGTTGAAGCAGGACGCCGTGCAGGATGTAAGACCGTTCTTATAGATAACGGCAATGAGACAGAATGGGTACTCTCTCCCAATCGAATGCCGCATTATATTATGGGAAATCTTTTAGAAGCTGCACATTTGATAACACTCATTGATAGAAGAATTATGATGAATAGATAAAAGGTTATGATTCCACATGACTGGGATACTTGTAAAAACGTTCTCTGTGTAAGGCTCGATAATATTGGGGATGTGCTTATGACAACCCCGGCAATTCGCGCTCTTAAGGAATCTTGCGCCGGGCGTAAAATCACGCTTCTGGCTTCTTCATCAGGCGCAAAATTATCGGGGTTGATTCCTGAGATAGACAATGTCATTATATACGATGCACCCTGGATAAAAGCTACGGCTCCGGTTCACAACAGCAAATTTGAATACACCATGGTTGAGTGTTTGAGACAGGGCAGGTTTGATGCTGCGATTATCTTTACGGTATATACCCAAAACCCGCTGCCATCGGCTTTCTTATGTTATCTGGCAGATATCCCGCTCCGTCTCGCCTATTGCCATGAGAATCCTTATCAGCTTCTTACGCATTGGCTGCCTGATCCCGAACCGAAACAATATACCCGTCATGAGGTCCGGCGTCAGCTTGATCTCGTTGCAGCAATTGGCTGCCATACCGCCGATGAACGGATCTCCCTTTCCGTGCCATTCCAGGCGCGGGCTAAGGTTCTCACCATTCTCAGGGAAATAAACAGAGAGAGAAAACGGCCATGGGTAGTAATGCATACCGGCGCCAGCGCTCCATCACGCAGATATCCACCCGAAAATTTTGCTGCCGTTGCCCGGTGTTTTGTCAAAGAAACGGGTTCTCTGCTTATTCTGACGGGATCAGAAACAGAACAGGAGCTTGTTCATACTATTCAAAACATGATTGGTGTGCCCTCGTATTCCCTTGCTGGTAAACTGAATTTTAGTGAGCTTTCGGCGCTGATATCATGTTCGTCTCTCTTAATTTCAAATAACACAGCGCCCGTACATGTGGCTTCTGCATTAGGTGTGCCTGTGGTTGACTTGTATGCACTCACGAATCCACAGCATACACCATGGAAAGTTCCTCATCATGTGTTGTTTCACGATGTGCCCTGCAAATACTGCTACAAGAGCATTTGTCCGAAAGCGCATCATAATTGTTTAAGATTATTATCTCCAGATGCTGTGGTAAGCGCTGCCTGTGAATTATTGAGAGAAGGAGCCTGGCAATCACGGCATATGCATCAAGCTAAGAATAGTGTTCCATAAAAAAGTAGGTATCTCCTTGGAGAAAGAACAATGTGCGTCCAAGTTCCACTCTAATCCCCCCTAACCCCCCTTTAAAAAAGGGGGGAAAGAAGGATAAGTTTAGAAAGGGGGAAAAGAAAGAAGTTTCCCTTTAGAAAGGGAGGAACGAGAAATTTCCCCCTTTTTTAAAGGGGGATCAAGGGGGATTACGGGTTAGCTTGATGCATATAGGCAATCCCGGGGGGTATTACAGGGTTGTTAATCGGGATTATTTTGATGGCAGATGAATTTCGGCAAACATCCTGGAGAAAACATGCAGGGCGGCAAGGATAAAGCCTTGTCCTGCTTGTTATTGATATAAGAAGAGAGGAGAATTCATTCATGTATACCCTCGGAATTAATGCTGCGTATCACGATTCTGCAGCATGTCTTGTTAAAAATGGAAAAGTTATAGCTGCATCTGAGGAGGAACGGTTTACCGGAATAAAACATGGAAAACGTCCGATTCCATTTTCAACATACGAACTTCCCTTTCATGCAATTGATTATTGCCTGAAAGAGGCAAGACTTATCCTCTCAGAAGTGGATCATATTGCGTATTCGTACAACCCGTTTCTGCTGCTGAAAGAAGACGGCAGAGATACAGTAATAACCTTACCGCTCGAACCGAGCGCACATAAGGTATCTGAATCATGGGAATCTCCGTGGGACCCTCTTTTTATCTCGTCAATTATAAATGCTCCCCGTCAGCTTGTGGATGGAGTTCCTTATCATTTGAAAGAGCGTTTTAGAAAAGCTCGTATCGATGGGCCGTATACATGGCATTTTATAGATCATCACACCGCGCATGCCGCAAGCGCTTTTTTTGCATCGCCTTTTCGTAGCGCAGCCGTGCTAACACTCGATGGAAGAGGAGAAAAGACAACAACCAGTTATAGTCTTGGCGCCGATTGCAGACTTGAGCGTTTGGGAGAAGTTACTATGCCTCATTCGCTCGGTCTTTTTTACGAACAGATGACAACATACCTCGGTTTCCAACACTCCTCCGATGAATACAAGGTCATGGCGCTTGCATCATACGGTAAGCCGGTTTACGCAGATGAATTTCGTAACATCATACAGGTTAAAGATCACGGTCAATATACGATTGCGCAGCCATCTTTAGAGAAACTTCTTGGACCGGCGAGAAAGCGGGGAGGACCACTTCATCAGTATCATTATGATATTGCAAATTCTCTTCAGACAGTTCTTGAAGAAACGGTATTACATATTGTTCATTGGTTGCAGAAGAAAACCGGCGAAGATAACCTGTGCATGGCCGGAGGTGTAGCCCTCAATTGTGTAATGAATGCTTACCTGCGTGATAGAGGGCCTTTTAAACATGTGTGGGTCCAACCAGCTGCCGGCGATGCAGGCACAGCCCTTGGCGCAGCATTATGGACAGATGCACTCATGAGGAAAAAGTTCCAGGGTAAAAGAGATTATAGTATGGAACATACCTATCTCGGTCCATGCTACAGTGACTATGAGATTAAGGAATTTCTCTCCTGGTCGAAACTTCACCACCGCAAATTATCAAATATTGCAGAAGAAGCCACGGCTCTGCTTATTCAGGATAAGGTGATTGGCTGGTTTCAGGGGAGGATGGAATTTGGACCAAGAGCCCTTGGCGCCCGTTCAATCATAGCTTCGCCCATGAAGGCATGTATGCAAGCCCGCCTGAATGAGATAAAGGACAGGGAAGATTTCAGGCCTGTTGCACCTGTAGTACTTGAGGAAGAGGCATCAAACTGGTTTATCAACGCAGGAATCTCTCCCTTTATGACCTTTGTGCACAGTGTACGGCCTGAGAAGGCGGATCTCATACCTGCCGTGTGCCATATTGACGGATCTGCTCGTATTCAGACGATTAAGCGGGAATACAACCCGGCGTATTACGATCTTATCCATGCATTTAAAATGCATACGGGAGTGCCTATCCTGATTAATACATCATTTAATACCCGTGGCAAGCCAATTGTATGCACTCCACGTGATGCCGTAGAATGTTTTTGGACTTCGCCACTGGATGCCCTGGTTATCGGCTCATATTTGCTGGAGAAACCAAAGGAAAGAAAATGACTATCTCTGTTTCTGTTATACTACCGACATTCAGACGGGATGAATTATTGCAGCGTTGTCTGACAAGCCTTTTTGCTCAGGAATATGAACCTTCTTCCTATGAAATTATTGTTGTGGACGATGCCCGGAGACAGGAAACCCGGAATCTTGTTGAAAGTGAAAGAGAAAAAACCCGAAGAGGTTTCCCCTCCCTTCGCTATATTCCTGCCGGAAATACCCATGGTCCTGCCGCCGCCAGAAATTGTGGCTGGCGGGCTGCAACCGGCGATATCGTTGCTTTTACTGATGATGATTGTATTCCTTCACCAACATGGCTCAAGGCTGGAGTAGCTGCTTTTGCGAAAGGAGTAGTAGGTGTATCGGGGAAAATTATCGTTCCGGTTCCGCCCGTTCCTACCGATTATGAATATACTGTTTCCAGGCTTGAACACTCTGAATTTGTTACCGCAAACTGTTTTTACCTGCGGGATGTAATGCGCCTGGCGGGGGGATTTGATGAAAAATTTACTGCCGCATGGAGAGAGGATGCCGATTTGTTTTTTACCTTACTAAAAAAAAATGTAAAGCTGGTGTATGCCAGAGAGGCAGTAGTTATCCACCCGGTAAGGTATGCGCCATGGGGGATTAGTCTTCGGGAACACAAAAAATGTATGTTTAATGCATTACTCTACAAGAAACATCCGGTGTTGTATCGCCAGCGCATACAGCAATTACCGCCGTGGGATTATTATAGTATTGTTTGTGCCTCAATCCTTCTTCCTTTTAGTGTTCTATACAACTTAGAGTATGTGACCGTGGGTTTACTGGGTGTTTGGATGCTGATGACAGGGAGATTTTTTTTTAAACGGGTACGGAAAACATCTCGCTCTTTTATCCATAGAGCTGAGATGGCAGTTACATCGGTTATGATACCATTTCTTGCTGTTTTCTGGCGTGCCTATGGAGCAATAAAGTTCCGTGTGTTCTTTTTGTAGCTTCTTTTCGAACTTGTAGGGCAACCCTTTAGGGTTGCTATCCCGGCGCATGTATTTTGGGAGGATGCAAGGCTAAAGCCCCGTATGCATCAAGTTAAGGATTTTTGTATCCAGGGTACATTATTGCTCATGATATCTTTCACCCCTTTTCCCAAGCCATTTCCGGGAACCGGAGTAATCTGGAGAATTGTGCCTTAGGGCACAACAGTTGCTATTCCACCGGCTGGATTATCAGCGTTGCCGGGAAGAGCGGTTGCAAAGGGGCAAACAGATAATCGATAAGGATATTTCCACGGAACACCTTTCTCAAAGAGATCTATGTATATCATTGAACCTCATATTCACATGTATTCAAGAATTACTGATGATTATCAGGCAATGTACAAGGCTGGTATACGGGTGGTTGTAGAACCATCATTCTGGCTTGGTTCTCATCGTCGTTATGCGGGCAGTTTTTTTGATTATTTCCATCTCATTTTAGAATTTGAAACCATACGCGCCAGCCGCTTTGGAATAGATCATTATTGCTGTATATCTTGTAATCCCAAAGAAGCTGAAAATAAAAAACTGACAGACGAAGTGCTCTTCGGAATCGATGAGTATCTGGATCATCCGCGATGTATTGGAATAGGCGAGATAGGACTTAATACGATTACCGAAAATGAGATCTATGCCTTTCGCCGGCAGCTTCTCATTGCGGAAGAAAGAACTATGCCGGTAATAGTCCATTTACCTCACCATAGAAAGGCAGAAGGCGCAAAGATTATTGTAGATATCATAAAAGCTGAAGGTGTAAACCAAAGGAGAATAGAAATTGACCATAATACAGAAGAGACCATGAGTATTACGCGGAATACCGAATGCTTTACCGGACTTACCGTATACCCCTATTCCAAACTGAATCCACAGCGTGTATCACATATCGTGAGGGAATATGGAGCAGGGCGCATGATCATAAATGGCAGTGCGGATTGGGGCGTTTCTGACCCGTTATCTTTACCGAAGACTATAGAATTTTTACGAAACGATGGTTATAGGGAAGAAACTCTTAAACGGCTCTTTCATGATAATGCGTATGAGTTTTATAGCCAGTCGACAAAGTGGAAGCCAAATTATCATATCGAACCTGTTCCCGTTTCATACTATCAGAGGTAACCATAGTGATTCAATGAAAAACAGAGAAGTATTTTATCACGTTGAGATTTTACACAGTTGGTTAGAGCTTGTTCGTCTTCCAAATCTTTTTACTGTGCCCGGGGATATTTTGGTTGGGGCTTTTCTTGCCGGTATCGCCAAAAACGAACTCTCTGTGATTTTTCCCGTGATTATTATTTCATTATCCTTATACATTTCAGGTTTAATTCTGAATGATTATGCCGATTATGAAATAGATAAAGAAGAAAGACCATTACGCCCGATGCCCTCCGGGCGGGTGTGTCCGAAGACAGCGCTTGCTGTATCCTCAATCTTAATAGGTATGGCGTTGCTTATCAGTTTCCTGATAAGTGAAAATAATCTTTTACCATGTTTTACTATTCAAAGGACATGGGTTTTTACCATGGTGTTGCTTCTGGTAATGTTTATCCTTCTCTATAATAAGCTTGCCAGGAGAATGCCCTGGTTAAGTTTTATAATCATGGGATTGTGCCGGGGGTTAAATGTTCTTTTAGGCGCTGCTATTGTTACCAACTCCTTTCATGGTAAGGTATTGTATGGCGCAGGAATAGAAGCACTTTATATCGTATCGGTCAGTTCTATTGCATATAGTGAAATAAAGAGACCGCCATCAGCCGTGATGTGCTGGTTGCCGTTTATCTCTCTCTTAACCCTTGGGGTGATCCTGTGTATTACAGGAATTTCCCTGCTAAAGATGTGTGCGTTCTTTATAACCTTTGTATGGATTTTTTATATCCTTGGGCATATACGATATTATCGTGAACAAATTCCTGCAAGAATAGGAGATTTAATCCGTAGTTTACTCCTGATTCAATGTACCCTTATAACGATAGTTATGGAACCTCAACAGGGATACTACCACTTTTCCCTTGTAGCGTTTTTACTTTTGCTTTTCTTTACCTCCGGACTGGTATCAAGAAAATTTTATAGCAGTTAACATGGAATCTAAAAATTATAGTTGGACACAGAAGAACACAGATAAACACGGATTTTTCAACAGGAGATATAAGTACGGTTAATCATCTATTGGGTGAAGTACCTACTACACTGTCAACTTAATTTCCTATAATAGACTTTCTTGTATGTGCCATTGCGAGGGGTTTTTTCCCGAAGCAATCTCTTCTGAACTATGCAAGAGATTGCTTCGGACAATACCCTCGCAATGACAAGATAATACCTTTTGGCAGCCCCATACCGTTGAATCGGTATGGAACTAGAAGAGAAATACTCAACGACTCGGTTCAATCGTGGACGATTGAACCACATGAATTATCTTGACACTGTACTATAAATATCTCCATTCTGAGTTTCCTGGTACGTATCTGTGTTTATCTGTGTCCCATTGCAGGATTTTTAAAAAATGAGCCTTTAGAATATGGAACAGAAAATTCTCTTACTTCAAATAGCAGGGCTTGGATATAACTTTTTAAGAAATAATCTGAACGGTCAGAAGCTGTACGATCTTGATGTTAAACCGATGCAGGGGGTATTCCCCGGATTAACCTGTGTGGTTCAGGCTACTATGCGTACTGCCTCTCTTCCTGCACAGCACGGTATTGTAGGAAATGGATTTTTCTTTAAGGATCAATGGAAGCCATTGTTCTGGGAACAGAGTGTTCGTCTCATTCAGCGGCCACTTATCTGGGAAAATTTTCGCTCGCACGGAGGAAGGGTTGCTCAGATGTTTATCCAGCAGTCACTCGGACCAGGCAGCGATGTTTTCCTTTCCCCTGCTCCAATCCATAAACACCGCGGTGGCATAATAATGAATTGCATTTCAGAACCTTCACACATAAGTGTACGACTGGAAAAAGAGCTAAACGGGACATTTCCTCTTCATCATTACTGGGGGCCGTTTGCCTCCAGGAGATCGAGTCGATGGATTGTAAAAGCAATTATGAATGTTATGGGAAACGAGAGGCCAGATCTGCTGTATGCATATCTACCTCATCTTGATTATGCGCTTCAAAGATACGGCCCTGACTCAACCGTGAGCAAAAAGGCATTTATCGAGGTATATTCTCTTATTGGCGAACTTTTACGCGCTGCGCAGAAGGGAAAATACCGGGTTATTCTCTTCGGAGATTACCCTGTCACCCCTGCAAATACGGTCGTATTTCCCAATATCGTATTGAAAAAGGCCGGTTTCTTAAAGATGCGCTCTGTACAGGGCATGCAGTATCCTGATTTTTATACGAGTGCAGCATTTAGCGTTGTGGATCATCAGGTAGCTCATGTCTATGTATTTCATCAAAACTTAATAGAAGAAGTAAGATCGCTCCTGGGTAAGATGCCCCATATTGATACTATACTGGACGGCGCTGCCAAAGCTGAAGCCGGGGTTGACCATACACGAAGCGGAGAGTTGATACTCGTGGCTAAACGAGGCGCATGGTTTGATTATAGGTGGTGGACAGAGGTAAAAGAGGCCCCCGAATATGCCTTTCATGTAGATATACATAATAAACCCGGGTATGACCCCTGTGAGTTATTTTGGGGGTGGCCTCCCTTTATATCTCAAAATCCATCGAGGATTAAAGGAACTCACGGCCGTGTTGATGAAAATGAACCAATTTTTTATGCATCCGATAGAGAATTGCCAGGCAATCCCGACAGCCTGATGGATCTTTCCTTAAGTATAAAAAACCTTCTCGATGTAAGGGTAAATTCGGGAGAGAAGCTGCATTCATTGCCATGCGAATAGAGCAACGAATAAAAGTTACTTTTCATTATACTATACATTTTACCCATGATGTATTTCATCCTGAAAATTGCGTATTAAAAGAAGTATTGAAAGATCCACAATCAAAAATTATGGTTTTTCTTGATTCAGGAGTTGTCGCTTCCTGGCCTGGCATAGGGCATCGCATCGAGAATTGGTTCCGTATCCATACAAGGTGTGCAGATATAGTTTCTCCCGCCGTTGTTCTGGATGGAGGAGAACGATGTAAAAATGATTTTAAACACTATAAGGATATAGCATATGCCTTACGGCTGAATAAACTGGATCGCCATTCATATATAGTTATCGTTGGAGGCGGCGCAGTGCTTGATGCCGTGGGATTTATTGCCTCTATCAGCCAAAGGGGGATACGTCATATACGGGTGCCAACGACAGTGCTCTCACAGAATGATTCCGGTGTTGGCGTAAAGAACGGTATCAACTTTTTTGGAGTGAAGAATTATTTTGGCACCTTTACACCTCCCTATGCAGTGATTAATGATTTTGATTTTTTAAAGACCCTGGATACAAGGGACTGGCTTTCCGGTGTATCAGAAGCTTTCAAGGTTGCTATTATTAAAGATCGTTCGTTTTTAGAATATCTGGTAAGCAAGTCCAAAGAATTGTTTCGGCATGATGCGGAGGTAATGGAAAGGTTGATCATACGTTGTGTCCAGCTTCATACAGACCATATAGCTTCAGGAAATGATCCCTTTGAGAACGGATCTTCGCGGCCATTAGATTTTGGACATTGGAGTGGTCATTATCTTGAGGCGATGAGCGGGTATGAACTTCGTCATGGAGAGGCAGTGGCGCTTGGTCTTGTGCTTGATATGACTATTGCTAAAAATCGTGGTCTCGTTAATAAAGATGAGTATGACTTTGTTTATTACGGCCTTAAGTATTGTGGTTTTCTGTTATGGCATCCTCTTCTTGAGAAAAGAGAGGATGGTAAATTCCTCAATATTTATCATGGACTTGAGGAATTCCGGCAACATATGGGTGGAAAGCTTACCTTAATTATGCCTGACCACCTTGGCAGTAGTTGCCAGATTAATAGTATTTCACATGATGAGATAGAACAGGCTGTGAAGAAAATGAAGGAGATTTATGATGTCTGCCCGGCAGGATATCCTGAGAAGACTGATCGAGGAAAACAGGTATCTGGAAGTCAGAAATAAAATACTCGATATGAACATTGTGGATATAGCTCAGCTTCTTACGGAATTTGAGAGAGAAAAGCTTCTTATTCTTTTCAGAATACTCCCCAAGGAAATTGCAGCGGAGGTGTTTTCCTATATACCCTTAGAAGCTATGAAACAGTACTGCAGTCGTTTGTGATATTGGCTTCCTTTATCCCATGCTTATGGATACGGGAGGTAACGCAGGTTCACAATCATCAACCCTTATAATCAGAGGTATGGCCTTAGAGGAAGGAAATAAGCGCCTCTGATGTGCAAAAGGTATTTTTTAAAGAACTCAAGGTAAGTTGTATTGCAAGTTTTACATTGGCTTTAATAATTTATTTTTCAACTGCTACCCGTCTTTTAGGAATATAAAAACCTGTACAGTTTTGAAGCAGAGACGCAAGATTTTGCGTTTGTCGGTTGTAGAGACGCAAGATGTTGCGTCTCTACGGGGGAATGAATCCCATATGCATCAAGCTAAGAATAGTGTTCCATAAAAAGGGAGGTATCCCCCTGGAAAAAGAGCAAGGTGTGTCCATGTTCCCCTCTAATCCCCCTAACCCCCCTTTAAAAAAGGGGGAACGAAGGATAAGTTTAGAAAAAGGGGGGAAAGAAGAATGAGTTTAGAAAAGGGGGAACGAGGAATTTCCCCCTTTTCTAAAACACCCATATATTTCCCCCCCTTTTTCTAAACTTATCCTTACCCACATCTTTAAAATAACCAAGAGACATAGCTTAGGATGCTTATAAAAAACCGTTTAAGCCGTTTGGGTGGCACCGACAAACTCTGTTTGTCAGTGTTTTTTCTTTTCTATCCCTGTGTGCACTCAACAGGCACGGACAAACGAGTTTGTCCGTGCCACCCTATCCAGACTTTATTACAAAACTTCAAATTCTCCCCTGAATTGTGGGTAAGGATGAGTTTTTTAAAGGGGGATTAAGGGGGATTATGTTATTCTTCGCCGTTTCCATATTTTAGCTTGATGCATATGGGGACAAGCACTGCCCCCATCTGGTGGAGGGTGAAGGGGGGATCAGTGTCGGGAAACCAGGTATTTTAAGTCGCTGAAAGGCTTATTTATAATTTTCCTGCCTAATCCCGTAGGGATGTCATGATTATAGAAAAAGCAGAAAAAAGCCCTTCAACCCCGAAGGGGTGACATGGAATATCTGCCAGATTGGTCTTCTCCGGCAAGGGTGCTTTATACCCACGATCTTATTAGAATCCTTAGATGAATCTGCGAGAAAATATTTTGGAGTGTGTTTCATTGCTAACTAATAGCGAAACACAGCAGCCGACAATGAGGTATCAGGTACTTTCTCCGGCTCAACGGCATAAACGAATCCTCCTTTTAAAAAAGTATGAATGGCTGCAAGATCCAACAAATCTTCGTCTCCAACTTCTTCTTTCTCATGGGCATGAACCACGTGAGTCTCTAGATTAAAAGTACCCCATTGCCTGATGCCAACAGCTACAAACAGCGATTCAACACGTCCGTGGTAAGCTGCTACAACGATTTCTTTAATATCATGCGAGGTGCGGTCTGTATCGGCAAATTGCTTATATTTCCTGACTGCATCTTCCTGTTCTTTCTGGAAATATGGCTGTACAATAGTCCATGCCTGTTCATGGAGTTCTTTTTCGTTTATCTCTTTAGGACTTCCTGTAATTCCCCTCTCCATTAGATAAGGATATGAGTTTGTCTCTCTGTATATTGGTAAAAGATATTCAACTCCTGCCAGCACCAAAGGCGCTTTTTCATCATGCAATAGTTCATGCAAACCCTTATCAACCCTATTAAAGTACTCCAGGATGTTTTTTCTTGCTTCATCAATATCTTCCCTGCTACTATAAAATGTACCTGCTTTTCCACCCATGGAAGCTGATCCACCGGTAAAAGGTGTCATACGGGTACGAAATTGCGGTTGTTTTTCAAATTCGGTATACCTGAGAGCCTCACTTATACTTGTCGGAACATGTGCTTTTTCCAAGTCCATCTCACTGATGCTGTAACGGGTACTCTGAAATAATCTGATTTTATTTTGGCTAAGCGCCAGAACAAAAAAGTGACCATCGCTATTGAATAATGGGAGAAGTGGCTTGATGTTAAAACGGTGAGTTACAACCGTGAATTCTCCAAATTTCAAAGGAAGGCGGTAGTATTGAAATACACCAGAAGAAAGAAATATTGCCAGACCGTCACCTTGATATCTCCAAAAAGATGTATCTATTAAGAATACTTGAGATGGTTCTAGCAATTTTTTCGCATCCGGGGACCGGAGTCCATTTTGTATAAGGTCTTCTTCTGCTATCCGAAGAAGATTTTTTAGTCTAATCGGATCCTGCTGTGTTTCCGGCCACATTCGATGCGTAGGCATAAAAATTGATATACAGAGTCCGTTTGACCCTTTGGGCTTTTCTATTAATGCCCTTAAATCATTTTTTGTTAATAAATCCATACTTTATCTCCATAAAAACGTTCATTATTTTCTGTCCAATCTGAAAAATTAGACGATACACTTCCCATTACTCCTTTTTATTGTAGTTCCTTAATGCAAGTTAAATACCTAATCTTTACCAAATAAAAGATTTTTCTGGAAAAGTATAAATTAAGCTGCCTTTGGCAGCGACTTTTTGAATATACGGAAAATATCGGTTAAAAATAACCTCCTGACCCTCTTTACTAACAGAGACAACCCCCTAGCCCCCTTTCTTAAGGGGGATTTCTTCAAGTCCCCC
>SULG01000028.1 GCA_005524015.1 Candidatus Jettenia ecosi | reverse complement strand
ATGCCATAACTTGTGTAATCATGACTTAAGGGGTTAAAGGACCACACTATTATTCATTAATAACCAAAGTAATCTTTAACATTTTACTTGCTCGCAATAATTTATCAATTGAAATGTACAGGAATTCTTTCAGCGCAATTTCTATGAGTAAACTCAGAATTTAATTATTTTTTTCCATCCCTGATGTATTGGCACGTATTTTTCTTATCCTTGATAACAGAAAATATAGAGAAAAACTTTGCAAGAAAATAATGACACGAGGAGGATCACCCGGATGATTGAAAAACTACAAAATATAGGAGAGCAAAAGTGTGTAGAAGAAGAGTTTAAGCTGTTGCAATTAATAGCTTTAGAAATTACCGAAGCAGAAAATTTTCATGATGCACTCTTTGTTGTGCTGCGTAATTTATGTGAATTCACTGGGTGGATTTATGGCGAGGTTTGGCTTCCCTCTGCTGATAAAAAATATCTTGAGCGCCACATGGCATGGCACACCGATTCAAGAGAATTGGAAGAGTTTAAGGAACGAGGTGAAAAATTTACCCTTCCCATGGGGATTGGTTTGCCAGGCCACGTATGGTCATCAAAGAAACCGGTATGGGCGCCTGATGCCATAATACAGAGAGATATTTCCTGCGCATCTGCTGCAAAGGACCCTGGCCTAAAAGTTGCAATGGGTATTCCTGTAATAGTGAATGATGAGGCTCTTGCTATAATAATATTTTTTGTGCGGGAGCAACGCGAGGAGGATGAGCGATTCGTGAATCTTATCTCATCGATTGTTGTTCAATTAGGCGCTACTATCCGGCATAAGCAAATGGAAGAATCATTACTTGAGAGAGAGCAGCTTCTTCATGCGCAAAGACTAGAATCTCTGAGTAAATTCGCCGGAAATATTGCACATGATTTTAATAACATACTTACGGCAATTATTGGATATACAGAACTATTACAGAATAAAGTGAAAGAGGATGATTCATTAAATGTTTATGTTCAGAGGATACTTGGAACAACGGAAAGAGCTACAAAATTAACGCAAGATCTTCTTATGTTTAGCAGGAGACAGAGTAGCAATCCGAAACCGGTAAATTTGAATATGATTATAAAATGTGCCGAACAGATTTTTCTGAGACTTGTCTCTGAGAATATTAAGCCTGAGATATCACTTACCCGTAAAGATTGCATTATCATGGCAGATAGTGGTCAGATAGAACAGGTTTTGATAAACCTGGTAATGAATGCGCGGGATGCCATGCCCGATGGAGGGGCCTTAACCATAAGCACGGATAGTGTAGAAATAGATAATGAATTTATAAAGACACATGGGTATGGCAAAACAGGGAAGTATGCACTTATGATGGTTTCAGATACCGGTATAGGCATGGATGAAGAGATGAAAAAGAAGATTTTCGAGCCGTTTTCTACAACAAAAGAGACGGGAAAGGGGACAGGACTCGGACTTGCAATCGTATATGGAATCGTTAAGCAGCATCAGGGATACATACATATTGATAGTAAACCGGGGGCGGGTACGATATGTAAGATATATTTGCCATTGGTTGAGCCTGAGGTTGAAGAGAAAAAACCTGAAGTAAGAGATACCGTGAATAAATAAATTGAGGGTTTTCATGTTATAGTGATCAACGATTGAAACCGAACAATAAAAGATATCATGATTAGGGTATACGGTGTTTTTTCTTTCTCAATCTCGAAGAGATGTTATGATTATAGCAAAAGCAGAAAAAAGCTCTTCAACCCCGAAGGGGTGACATAACAAACCGGTGTTTCGGTATCATCCCTTCGGGACTTGATTTACGGGTAGTTTCTTATCTCTCAGTATCTCACTCCTTCAGAGTGAATTTCATAATCAACGATTGAAACCCATTAACATATGCTGGAAACCAAGCTTTTCCCTTGCCTTCTGAGATATGCGGTATGTTCGGTTTCCTCCATGGAGTACTATAATTAAGCGGTTTTCAGGGTGGCATGGACAAACCATGTCCCCGTATGTCTTGAATGGGGATCTTTTGTCCATGTTGTTCAAGTACACCCGTGGATAGGGAATATACCACACTGACAAACAGAGTTTGTCAGTGCCACCCGTGGCTAAAAAATAACTTAATAATGTCCGGTTTCATCCTTTAAATACCATAGGATGATCCGGTCTCCTGATAGCAGGAACTTCGAAAGAATCATTCCCCGGTATACCTTTTTCTTTCCTTTCTAAAAGTTTTTCCTGGGAAGATTCATGTAACCTCTTCAAAAATCAATCACCATCTATAGATACCCATGAAAACCTCTGGCATGTCAGATAATACTATTTATTTTCTCTTCAAATTGAGATAAAATTGATTCCAAGTTACTGTTCACTTCAACTTCAGTTTCAGTTCTTTCGTGAGGGCAACTATGTCCAACTCAGTACAGAGCAAATTTACTCATATCAGAAAGCGGGATGGAAGGGTTGTGCCGTTCGACCAAAAACGCATTACGAACGCAGTTTACCGGGCCATGCAGGCAAGCAGAGAAGGTGATCTGGGAAAAGACCCCATGCGGGTCTCAAATGAAGTCATATCAGAACTTACCAGACGTTATCAGACAGCTTATATTCCCCATGTTGAGGAGATTCAGGATCTTGTCGAAGAGGCGCTGATCTTGCTCGAATTTCCTAAAACAGCCAAGGCTTATATCCTGTATCGGCATGAGCGGACGGAGATTCGTAAAAAGACCCTGAGTATTCCAGACCGGATTAAACACCTTGTGACAGAAAGCAAAAGGTATTTTTCCAATACCCTCGCTGAATTTATCTATTACCGGACATATTCGCGCTGGATCGATGAGGAAGGAAGGCGTGAGACATGGATAGAAACCGTGGACAGATACCTGCGTTTCATGCAGGAATATCTGGGTAACCGATTAAACCAGCAGGAGTATGAAGAAATCAGGCAGGCAATCCTGAACCAGCAGGTAATGCCTTCCATGCGGCTTTTATGGTCTGCTGGTAAAGCAGCCCGGACGAATAATGTTGCAGCATATAATTGCTCGTTCATTGCTCCTTCACTTCTCGATGATTTGTCTGAAATTATGTATCTTTTAATGTCTGGCGTTGGAGTAGGCTTTTCTGTTGAAAGTCAGAATATTCAACAACTACCGATGATCCAGAGGCAGAGAGGAGAATTACTTCCTGTTTATGCAGTTGGGGATAGCAAGGAAGGTTGGGCAAATGCGCTTAAAATCGGGTTGCGCGCCTGGTATGAGGGGAAAGATGTTCAATTTGATTACTCACAGGTTAGACCGGCTGGATCCCGTCTGTATACGATGGGTGGGCGCAGCTCCGGTCCGGGGCCACTTCAATCCTTACTGAACTATGCGCGCGCGAAAATCCTTGGCGCCCAGGGCAGGCGTTTGCGCAATATCGATGTGCATGATATCATCTGCAAAATTGGTGAGATGGTAGAAATGGGGGGGGTGCGCCGCTCTGCGCTGATTTCTTTATCGGATTTTGATGATGATGACATGCGCCAGGCCAAAAGCGGTCATTTCTATATGAACGAACCGCAGCGTGCAATGGCGAATAATTCAGCCGTTTATAGTGTAAAACCGAAAGCTACCGACTTGCTGAAAGAGTGGCTTGCCCTGGCAATGGCCGGAACTGGTGAACGCGGACTGTTTAATCGCATCGGCCTGCCGAAACAAATCCCTGCCCGCCGGTGGAAGAAATTCGAGCCGTACTGGATGACAAGCGGTATTAATCCGTGCGGGGAGATTATTTTACGCTCAAAGCAATTCTGTAATCTGAGCGAGGTAATTGCCCGTCCGGATGATACAGAAACAACATTACGGGAAAAAATCAGGATCGCTTCGATACTGGGCACGTACCAATCCATGCTGACAGACTTTCCCTATCTCTCGCCGGAGTGGAAAATGAATTGTGAAGAAGAACGACTTCTGGGTGTCTCTATTACCGGGCAGTGGGATTCTCCCGCAGTACGCGATCCAAAGATTTTAGCAAAGCTAAGAGATCATGCTGTTGAAACGAACCGCATCTATGCCAGACGATTTGGTATCAATGAATCTGCTGCAGTAACCTGTGTTAAACCTTCCGGAACTGTTTCTCAACTTGTTGACGCAGCCTCAGGGATGCACCCGCGTTTTGCCAGGTATTATGTCCGCAGGGTCCGTATTTCTGCAACAGATCCATTGTTCATGATGCTAAAAGAACAAAAATTTCCGTACTCTCCGGAAGTTGGGCAGGATGCGGCAACGGCCACAACATACGTATTGGAATTTCCGGTACAATCCCCGGAGGGAAGTATAACAGGGAAAGATTTCAATGCCATTGACCAGCTTGAATATTGGAAAATGATCAAGGAGAACTACACCGAGCACAATCCTTCTGTCACGATTTCCGTAGCAGAAGATGAATGGATTGAGGCAGTACATTGGCTTTACAAAAACTGGGACATGCTCGGCGGACTATCGTTCTTGCCAAAGTCGAAAACGGTATATCAGCTTTCACCTTTTGAAGAAATTACCGAAGATGAATACAGGATGCGGAGTAAAAATCTTCCCGTGATCGATTTTTCTCATATTGTGATATACGAAAGAGAAGATTCCACTGCAGGGGCAAAAGAATCTGCCTGCCTCGGCAGCATATGTGAGATCGACCCGGAGGAAGGCTCGCTCCCTGGAGGCGCCTCGCCTGGTGTGTACAAATAATTTTTAAATACAAGGGCCGATGGATGACCCCATGGGCTCTTTTGGCAGGCGGTCTAACTCTATCTCTGGCTTTTATCGTTACATAAAGAACAGAGAGTGATTTCAATGCAATAATGCTATTCTGTGCTTTTACTTTTATCTCCTTTAAGTATCAGGTTTTTTCCCTCAGCCCGGAGTATAATAATGAAAAAGACAAGGGCTGCAAACCATAGAATAATGCTGAAGAAAAGCATGTAAAGAAAGGGCTCCCCACCTGAAGTGTCCCACACCCTTTTAGCTGTTCCCTGTGCCCATTCTTTATATGAACCGAGATAACTTGTCCGTTTCCAAAGACCAAAAACCCAGAGAAAGGAATACAGGAAAATACTGGCATAACTCACCCTTACGAAAAGGAATTTCCCCTTTCTTATCAGGAACGCCGACAGCCAGAACCCGCTATTTGCGGCGAAGAAGAACGCAATAAGGAAAACAGGCAGGAAGAAAGGATAATCAGTAACAACATCCTTGTGCCACCACATATGCGTAGTCTCCCAGCCAAAGTAATTCACTAAAAAATAAACAGGTATCCAGCTAAAGAAGAATATGTGAAACAAATTATTCTTTACTAATGCACTAAAGTAATATTCCGGCCTTCCCGTCAGCAATTGTTTCCTTGCAGCATCCGCAAAGATTTGTCCTAGCGCAAAAGCTATTGGTATATCAATCTGAACCATTTCTATTCCGACTCCTTTTTCTTTAAGATTTAGCAGAGAGATGCATGCACTTCTCAATTTTCACGATGGCATGTCCTTCATACAGAACCACCCCGATTGCCCGATCTTTGGTAAGCGGCGCCTACTATCGCATATGCATCAAGCTAAACGCTACCCGACTTATTCCCAAACATTAAGTACCTGACCACAAATTTTTGTACATTCTCTTTGTCAACAGAATAGAGAATTCAGAAGACAGAATCCAAAGAAACGGCGTGACAGAGTATCAAGGTGTTTTTGTCTCATAATCCCGAAGGGATGGTATGATTATAGCAAAAGCAGAAAAAAGATTTTCAACCCCGAAGGGGTGACAGAACAAACCGGTGTTTCGGTATCATCCCTTCGGGACTTGATTTACGGGTAGTTTCTTATCTCTCAGTATCTCACTCCTTCAGAGTGAATTTCATAATCAACGATTGAAACCCATTAACATATGCTGGAAACCAAGCTTTTCCCTTGCCTTCTGAGATATGCGGTATGTTCGGTTTCATCCATGGAGTACTATAATTTAAGTATTACGATAAGACCAAACAGGGTGGCACGGACAAACCATGTCCCCGTATGTCTTGAACGGGGATCTTTTGTCCATGTTGTTCAAGTACACCCGTGGATAGGGAATATACCACACTGACAAACAGAGTTTATCAGCGCCACCCAGAAATAGGCTTACAGAGAATAAAAATTTCTGGAGAAACGCCCCCGGCAAGACATCTCTTCATAGTATTCTGAAGATGCGGGTAAGGATAAGTTTTTAAAGAGGGATCAAGGGGGATTACGGGTGGTTTGTTATTCTCCACCGTTTCCACATGTTAGCTTGATTGTATAGGAATTTTCATTTTATGTAAGCGGGTTTCAGGGTGGCATGGACAAACTTTGTTTGTCCGTGCTGGTTTCAATACCAATGGAGGGACAGAATAGAACACACTGACAAACAGAGTTTGTCAGTGCCACCCTTGACTAAAAAATAACTTGATGCATATGGCCTGCTACCCTGCCTGGCTAAATCAATGACGGTCTCAACTCCATTGATTTGTTAAAATTCGTGATCAAGCTTTTGATTTTCGGTTATCAGATGGCATAACAATTCCTTCCTCACCCCCCAGCATTTCTCCCTTACCCAACAGGAACCATCGGCCAACCAGGGCCGCTGTTACTGCGTCTAATTCATCGCCTGTCATCGTCTCTGTCAATCCTCTCACTCCTAACTTCTTTAATCCTCTCCAAAGTCCTTTAATATCCCGGCGCTGACGAGGAATACCCCATACATCCTGTGCTCCGCCAGGGTAGCACTCAACTGCACGATAGCCCATCTCTTCAATCTTCCCCTTGAGTGCAATGCCACGTTCCGTCAGCATTCGCATTGGACCAAGCGTAACAGGAAAGAACCGGATGCCGCGTTTTTGTAGTTCACGATCGCAATCGCGAAAATGCTCGCCAGACCGGTCATGGATTGTCTTTCGTCCGTTGGGTAAACTGAGCGGTGCGTCAATGGGAACGATGTCGGGCTGTGTCTGGTGTATCGGTTTCAGTATTTCCTCATCTGTGAATGCGATGTGTGTCTGTGCCTTCATCCCATACAGAACGCACACACCTGTTGAACGGCGCGGGGATCCCGCAAGGTCCACACCTACAACAACAAACGGTTTATGGTTTAACATGAGTCGCGGGAATTACGGGTCTTCGGACCAGTCAAGTGCGTAGCATGCAGGAAACGTTGCTTCGCTACCTGTGAAATAGTCTTTCCTGGAGTACCGCGCCTTGAAGCTGCAAATCGTTGTGTCTTAGCCTGTTTCGCCTTCTTTTGCTTGCGATGGCGCTGCGGTTGATGGCGTGTATGCTCTGTACGGAGAGAATTCGCAGTATAATCGAAGCCTTGCAGTGTACACCGCTCCAATTCTTCTCCCAGTACACTCTCGATGGCGCGTACCATTTGTGCGTCTTCCCGGGTGATGAGGGTAAAAGCATCGCCTGTTTTTGCGGCACGCCCTGTACGTCCGATACGATGCGTATAGGCATCAGAGGTATCGGGCATATCATAGTTAATGACATGCGAAATCCGGGAAATATCAATGCCGCGAGCGGCAATGTCCGTTGCCACCAGAATCTTGAACGAGCCGTTACGAAAACCATTCAGCGCTGCCTGCCGCTGGCTTTGAGACAGATTGCCTTGCAGCGATGTTGAACTGTAGCCTGCTTTTCCCAATTGGTGAGCGACTTGTTTAGCGCGGTGCTTGGTACGGGTAAAAACGAGTACTGACTCCATGTCCGTACGATTCAAGAGCGCCATTAGCAGAGGGGTTTTAAGATGCTGTTCAACCGGATATAATGCATGCGATATGGTAGTCACCGGCATGGTATGGTTTACTTGCACCGTGGCCGGATTACGCAAGATGTCATGTGCCAAACGCCGGATATCATCGGGCATAGTGGCCGAGAAAAATAGTGTCTGCCGTTGTGACGGCAAGTACTTTAAAATCTTCCGGATATCGGGTAAAAAGCCCATGTCAAACATCCGGTCTGCTTCATCTAACACAAGCGCTTCCAGGCGTGACAGATCAATCGTGCCCTGGCGGATGTGGTCAAGTAAACGACCAGGGCAGGCCACGACGATTTCGGCTTTGCCGCGCAGCTTTTGCACTTGCGGTCTTATGTTCACGCCGCCATAAACAGTTACGCTGCGCAACCTCGTTTGTCGGCCAAGCCCGCCAATAGCTTCGTGTATTTGCTCAGCCAATTCACGCGTGGGTGCGATTATCAGGGCGCGGACACAACCGCGTGGTCCTTGCATCAGTCGCTGCAAAATTGGCAACACAAAAGCGGCAGTTTTACCGGTTCCGGTTTGAGCCAGGGCCATAATATCCTGGCCTTGAAGAATTAAAGGTATTGCCTGAAGTTGGATAGGTGTTGGTGTAATATAATCCAACGCCCTCACACCGTCCGCGATATGCGGATGGAAATTAAATGATTCAAAATTCACAAAAACTCCTTCTGGTTGAAATTGAGCCAGGTCTTATATCAGCACAGGGCTCTCTAATAAAAATATCATAAGGTAAAAACTACTCGTTGCATCAATACCACCTTTGCAGATTATTGAAAATGCAGGCAGGAACAATGGGAATGAGATTCTGGCCATCCGGCATGGGCCAGTCCAATATGATAGGAATAACGGATCACAAATAGCTGCTCTTCTCTTCAAGCGCTTTCAAAATGACAAATCCATTTCGATTTTTTTAATGGTTTTAGCAAGGCTCTTGTCTCTTTTTAGTTTTTCCCGTAATCGCTTCCTTCCCTGGCTAACGGTACTATAGTCTATACCCATCATTCCTCCTATCTCGGTTCCTTTTAATCCACCCACCCGATACAATAAATCCATGGCTATCTGCCTTATAATGCCATGTTCTTTTTTTATCTCATCAAAACCTTTTCCCACCTCTTTACAGAGAGCTGCAATGATTTCCTCTTTTGTGGTATGTTTTCTCAGATGTTTAACTGCGGGAATTTCCCGTGACTTTTCTGGTAAAAATCTATCTCTTATCCGGCGTATAAAGGTATCACTTCCAAGAATACTTCCACCAATTACTTTTTCTTTTATACTCATTCCCATCGATAAATCATGAGAGATAGCCTCCCAATACAATTTCCTTCCGCCCCTGTTTTCTCCCCCATATGCCTCAAGTACCTTTGCATAATCAATAAAAATATCTTTTTGGGAGTCGTTTCTATAACCCAAAAGACTGCTCCACGTGTAGTTCCTTAAATATTTCCTCTTTTCTGATAACGATGCCATTTCATGTTGTTTCGTCCTGACGGGACTCAAGTGGATATATCGGGATAAAATATGCAAATAGCTCTCCTTTTCCACAAGGATACTCTTGAACCTTCCCTGATACAAATGGCCTGATCTTTTGTGCCTTCTGTTATAGTGAGATGTATAGGTGATATTAAACCATCTCATGAATTCACTGAGATTACTGAGGGGGGTTTCTAAAAGCAGATGGAAGTGGTTGTCCATGAGGACATAGCAATACAGGATGATCGTGTATGTTTTTAAGCCATCGCTCAATGACTCAAGAAATATATTCTTATCATAGTCGTCTTTAAAGATAGTCTTTTTCTCGTTTCCCCGGCAGGTTACATGATACACTGCCCCTTCGTATTGTATTCGTAATGGTCTTGCCACAACAAGATCATATCAGAAAAAAATACTTTGTCAACAATAAAGATTTGACCCCATCCTATTCACTAAAAATTTCCTTGATATTGCATATCAAATGCTGTATTTATTTCTGCTTATGACAAATGCATTTCTTGTCTTTACACCATTCCGTTGGAAGGTATAGTATCCAAATGATGAAACCGAACATATCATCAACTGAAGAAGGATTACCCTGTCTGTCATTGCGAGGGTCTTTTCCGAAGCAATCTCTTCTAAAATATTCAAGGGATTGTTTCGGACACTACCCTCGCAATGACATGTTAAGAATCCTCTATATTTCATACACTTACCTATGAGCCAAAGACTCAACTTTCTCCATATTCTGCTCGGTTTCATCATTTGGATGCTATAGCTATGATATTCGAACCGTTCAGGAACTCGTGAACCATAGCGATGTAAAAACGACGATGATCTATACCCATGTCCTTAATCGCGGATCGACAGGAGTTTATAACCTGTTAGATAAGTCTTGAAATGGAATAAAAGGATTTTATACTAATCCGTATAAGGCGACATGCTAAAAAGTGCAAAGAGATATAAGTCGCAGTGTCTGAAGTAATTATCACGATAGTATTTACCATATAAAGGGTATGTTATATGGGCAAAAACCCGTATTTCGCATAGTATGCGGATCAATCTAATTAATGCTATGCGCTATGAAAAGGAATATAAAAAGGAAGAAATAAAATGAATGAAAATTCTAATAAAATTACTTTAGGGTTTCAAGCCAAAAGGACATGGACAACAAATGATCTTACTTTGTTATCCACTAGCATAGGCAACATTTACGATGTATTTCTTTCTAAAAATATTTATCAAAAAGCTCAATATAAGTACCTGACCACAAATTTTTGTACATTCTCTTTGTCAACAGAATAGAGAATTCAGAAGGCAGAATCCAAAGAAACGGTGTGACAGAGTATCAAGGTGTTTTTGTCTCATAATCCCGAAGGGATGGTATGATTATAGCAAAAAAGCAGAAGAAAGGATTTGAACCCCGAAGGGGTGGCATGGAAAACCCGTGTATACCGGTCATTGCCTGGGAATTTGCCGTTGTTTTCTGATAATTATTTCACCCCTTCAGGGTTATTGATTTTGCGGTAATTCATTATCTATAATCATGACAGCCCTTCGGGCTTGAAATAGAGATCATCTTCATGGTAAGTACCTGACCACAAATTTTTGTACATGTATTTTTGTATACAGGGGTTTTCAGTATGCAAATATGTATGTTCAGGTACTTAACTATTTAGAAAGTTTAGATCATTGGTTTCGTAATTATGAAAAAGCAAAAGGGGAGTTGGAAATAATAAAAAGATATCTCGATGTTTGTGGAGAAAACAAAGATATTAATGTTCCATTGCCCAAATATGTACAAAAACGGAATATCTTGATTGAAGAAACGTATAAAAATATTAAACGATTGAAAGAATTGGAAAGCCAAAATAAGCTCGCTAACGTTGGTGAAAATATTGATTATGCTCCTGAATAAATGATAGAATTTGATGGCATTTAATCTGTTATTGATTATACAAGTAAATTTATTATATATAAGTGGAGGATACGATATGAACCTTACAGAAAGAATTATTAAAAATGTAAAAACATTGCCCGAATCAAAACAAGTAGAAGTTCTCGATTTTATTGAATATTTACGGTCAAAAGCTGAAAGAGAAGAAAATATCGCATGGAATGTTTTCTCGCTTTCTTCAGCAATGCGTGGGATGGAAGACGAAAAAACTCCCTATACTATAAATGATTTAAAGGAAACTTTTTGATGATTTCCGAAGGCCAGATTGTTTTATTCAAATTTCCTCAAACTGATAAAAAAGAAGGAAAATTGTGTCCAGCTCTTCTATTACGTGAACTACCCGGAAAATTTAACGACTGGCTTATTTGTATGATATCTTCTAATATTGATCAACAAATCCCTGTGTTAGACGAACTTGTTACCCCTGATGCCTCTGATTTTATTCAATCTGGTTTGAAAGCGCCAAGCATTATTCGAGCCAGCAGGCTTGCATTTGTGGATGGAAATGTACTTGTTGGCACATTGGGACAGATTAACACGGAAAGACTATACAAAATAAAGCAAAAACTGTCTAAATGGATTCTTGGCGCATAACAAATCATTTGAGTTGATGCCTAATTTCTATGCCTGTTTTTGTCTACGGCATCGTTAAAATTTTACTTGTTCATTTCGGTTTATACTATATTAACGGCACAGCTCAATTCAGTCGTTAGCCCTATAAATAAAGCAATACCCCTGCGCAAGAGAAGTGAATAATTGACTGGAAATGAAGATGGCAAAGATTAAAGAGGATAGTATAAAAGAACCTGTCCGCATGCAACGTACAGGCGGAGAACCGATTGAAAAGCAGCTTTGGAAGGCAGCAGATAAGCTCCGGAAGAATATTGACGCAGCAGAATACAAGCACATTGTGCTCGGTTTGATTTTCTTGAGATATATTTCCGATGCCTTTGAAGACTTGCATACCAGGCTGAAAAACGGCAAGGGTGAATACGCCGGGGCAGACCCCGAAGATAAAGACGAATACAAGGCGGAGAATGTCTTCTTTGTCCCTGAGATTGCCCGCTGGTCGTATCTACAATCCAAAGCAAAGCTACCCACCATCGGCAAAGAAGTTGATAATGCGATGGATGCTATCGAGAAGGATAATCCATCGCTCAAAGACGTGCTGCCGAAGGTCTTTGCGCGCGGAAACCTTGACCCCACGAATCTTGGCGGATTGATAGACCTTATCGGAAACATTGCCTTTGGCGATGCAAAAGCCCGCAGCGCCGATGTGCTTGGACATGTGTTTGAATACTTTCTCGGAGAATTTGCCCTTGCCGAAGGAAAGAAGGGCGGGCAGTTCTATACACCGCGTAGCGTTGTTGAGCTTTTGGTAGAGATGCTTGAACCACATAAAGGCCGCGTGTTTGACCCTTGTTGCGGCTCAGGCGGTATGTTTGTTCAGTCGGAAAAGTTTGTTGCTAACCATCATGGCAAGGTGAACGATATCTCCATTTATGGACAGGAGAGCAACCTGACCACCTGGCGGCTGGCGAAGATGAACCTTGCCATCCGGGGCATTGACAGTTCACAGGTCAAATGGAACAACGAAGGCTCCTTCCTGAATGACGTTCACAAAGATCTGAAAGCCGATTTCGTTATTGCCAATCCCCCTTTCAATGACAGCGACTGGAGCGGCGATCTGCTCCGCAAAGATGGGAGATGGAAATACGGCGTACCACCGGCCGGCAATGCAAATTACGCATGGATACAACACTTCCTTTATCATCTTAGCCCCGGCGGGATTGCCGGTTTTGTACTGGCAAAAGGTTCGCTCACCTCAAAGACTTCTGGCGAAGGAGAAATCCGCAAGGCGCTAATCGAAGCCCGTTTGGTTGATTGCATTGTCAATCTTCCCGCCAAGCTGTTCCTGAATACACAGATCCCCGCCTGCCTCTGGTTTATTCGGCGCGGCCGTGCCGAACCCTCCCTCCATCCCTCCCAAAGAGCGGGAAGTTTCTCTCCCTCTGGGAGAGACAGAAGAGAGGGTGGAAGAGAGGGTAAAATCCTTTTTATTGACGCCCGCAACATCGGACATTTGATAAACCGGAGAACCCGCGAGCTTTCGACCGAAGACATCATGAAGATCGCCAATACATATCGTTTATGGAAATCTTCACCCCCCTCTAACTCCTCCCCAAAGGAAGAGACCAAAAGCCCCTCTCCCTCTGGGAGAGGCGGGGGTGAGGGTGTCTATCAAGACATCAGGGGTTTCTGTAATTCCGCACCCATTGAACGGGTAAGGGAACTTGATTATGTACTCACACCTGGAAGGTATGTCGGTTTGCCTGATGACGAAGACGATTTTGATTTTAATGAGCGTTTTACCAGTTTGAAGAAGGAATTTGAAGAACAGTTGAAGGAGGAAGATAAGCTAAATACGCTGATAAAAGAAAACCTGAAAAAGGTGAAGCTGGTATGAAAAGCAACATCATCAAAACCATGATTACAAGCGGTTTATCCAGGAGATAAAACAATGTAGTCAATCTGTGCAGATCAAAGCGGCTATTGCGGTCAACCAGAGGCTTTTGTGTCTGTATTGGGGTTCAGCCAGGCGGATGGTCGTCAAACAAAAAGAGATCGTACGGGACGAAGGTTTCATCCTAAGCTCAACCATGATTTATAGTACTCAAGATATGAAACCAAACATATTTTTGATAGGGTGGCACGGACAAACTCGTTTGTCCTTGATGGTGCAATTATAGCATCCAACAGATGAAACCGAACAGAATGTGGGGAAAGTTGAGTCCTTGGCTCATAGGTAAGTGTATGAAATGGAGAGGATTCTTAACATGTCATTGCGAGGGTAGTGTCCGAAGCAATCCCTTGAATATTTTAGAAGAGATTGCTTCGGAAAAGACCCTCGCAATGACAGACAGGGTAATCCTTCTTCAGTTGATGATATGTTCGGTTTCATCATTTGGATACTATAAATCATGGCTCATTTTATTTGGTTCAATATGTACCGTCCGGTTTCATCTATTTGATACTATATGTCACCCCTTCGGGGTTGAAAATCTTTTTTCTGCTTTTGCTATAATCATGACATCTCTTCGAGATTGAGAAAGAAAAAACACATTATACTCTTATCATGATATCTTTTAAGTACCTGACCACAAATTTTTGTACATTTATCTTTGCATGCAGGGGTTTTCGGTATGCAAATATTTATGTTCAGGTACTTATTGTTCGGTTTCAATCGTTGGTCACTATAATGGCAGAATTTCGTGATATGAAGGGGTTTTCAAAAAGAAATCCGGAACGTATTCGTCAATGGTATCTGTTCTACAACCAAAAAAGCACAATCGCGAAACAACATATTTCGCAATTATAGCATCCAAGAGATGAAACCGAACAAAATGTGTGGCGCTTGAGTCGTTTGGTTGTATGCTGGTATCGGGAACGTTACGGAATCTCTCAACAGGTCATTGCGAGGGTTTTTTCCGAAGCAATCTCTTCTGAAACTTGTAAGGGATTGCTTCGGACAAGACCCTCGCAATGACCATTGGGCAAGCGGGGTAGTCTTTCCTCTGTTGAAGATATGTTCGGTTTCATCATTATTGAAGTACTATAGAAACAAAAATTGGGCAACAAGCTGTTGCCCAAATAACTCAAGACATATGGGATACACTATCGCTATTATTTCCAAATGTAAGAATATAGATGAATCTCTTTGCAGCCCCGGTAGGGACGACCTGTTTGTAGAAATCAATACAATAAAGAAAAGGAAAGCTCCGTAGGAGCGGCCTGTGCCATGCCTAATACCTATTCGCAAATTTACATTCAAATTGTCTTCACCGTAAAAGACAGACTGAATTTAATTCAAAGCCGGTATCGGGATGAGTTGCATAAATACATCACGGGCATTGTGCAAAACCGCGAACACAAAATGTTATCCATTTTTTGCATGACCGATCATACCCATTTGCTGGTTGGACTAAAACCATCCATTGCAATTTCTGATTTGGCAAGAGACATAAAAGCCAGCTCATCAAATTTCATTAATGATAACAGATGGGTACCAGGAAAATTCAATTGGCAGGAGGGGTTTGGGGCATTCTCTTATTCCAGAAGCCATAGAGACGCCGTTATCAAATACATCCAACATCAGGAGGAGCATCACAAAAAGAAGACCTTCAAGGAAGAATATCTTGATTTTTTAAAGAAATATGAAATCAAATATGATAAAAAATATTTGTTTGAGTGGATAGAATGAACAGGCCGCTCCTACGGAGCTTGTATTACGATAATTGCATTTATTTCTACAAACAGGGCGCCCCTATAGGGGCTGCGTTGCTCATGATATTTTCCCGGGATTTTTAAAAGACTAAATTGTTGCCCATGATTAAAGAATCAAGAAAATCAAAGCCCAGAGAATGGGAAGGTGAGGGCGGTATGAGGGAGTGGAAGGAATGTAAGCTTGCCGAAGTAATAATTACTAATGCTCAAAGTATAACAAAAGATTATCCGCATAAAACTATACGGTATTTGGATACCGGGTCAATAACTTGTGGTAAAATTGACTTTATTCAGGAATTTTCTTTAGAGTCAGCACCAAGTAGGGCAAAACGATTAGTAAAAGAGCATGATATTGTTTATTCGACTGTAAGGCCGATTCAGAGGCATTACGGCTATATTGTTAATCCACCAGAGAATCTTGTGGTTTCAACGGGTTTTGCTGTGATTGAAACTAATAAGAAACTGGCAGAACCTCTTTTTATTTACAATTTCCTATCATCAAAAGACATCGTTGAGACGCTTGATTCGATAGCTGAAGGTTCAACGTCTGCTTATCCATCTTTAAAACCATCAGATATTGAAAATCTTGATATCCTTCTTCCTCCTCTCCCCGAACAACGCGCCATCGCCTCAATCCTTTCCAGTTTCGACGACAAAATAGACCTGCTCTACCGCCAGAACAAAACCCTCGAAGCCATGGCCGAAACGCTGTTCAGGCAGTGGTTTGTGGAGGAGGCAAATAAGGATTCAAAAATTGGCAAGATAACAGAATTGATTGAATTCAATCCTAAAAGACAATTGGCGAAAGGGACGATAGCACCATATCTTGACATGGCAAATGTCAGCACCTCGGTTTTTCATCCAGAAAATTGGTATGAACGAGAATTTAATTCGGGAACAAAATTTATTAACGGTGATACGCTGCTTGCCCGAATAACACCATGCTTGGAAAATGGCAAATCAACATATGTAACCTTCCTTGAAGATGGTCAGGTAGGTTGGGGCTCGACTGAATTCATAGTAATGCGCTCCATGCCAAATTTGCATCCTTTTTTTACTTATACCTTAGCAAGAAGCACTGATTTTAGAGATTACGCTGAAGGTTGCCTTGAGGGAACAAGCGGACGACAACGTGTGAATGTTGACCACCTTGCCAATTATGAGATTATCATTCCTCCTTCCAAGGTTATTCAATTATTTAATGAGATTATCTCTTCAATTGTGCCAAAACTACATTTTAATTTTGAGCAAATCCAAACTCTTGAAAAACTGCGGAATACATTCTTGCCGAAACTGATGAGTGGCGAAGTAAGGGTGTCATTATGAATGACAATAGCAAGCAGATTAGTAATTCGGCATCAACAGGTGGACTTGGCCCACATTTCGAAAACCGTGTACAGACTGTTTTTTCGATTTTAATGCTTGCTGGGGGGTTTTCACCATGCCTACCAACTTGGCCTATAGTGAAAATTAAATTTCAAGGTAAATACCAAGATTTTGAAACTGATGATTTGATTGTATATTGTAAAGAACCCAATACTGGAAAACAGGCAAAACTAATTGGGCAAATCAAGCATTCAGTAAAGATTACTAAGGGCAATGAAAAATTTGGTGAGGCAATGCAAGCTGCATGGCAAGACTTCAATAATGCAAAGGTCTTTTCTGCTGCTTCTAAAGATGCAATAGTACTAATCTGTGGCCCGTTATCTGCCATGGATACAAATAGCGTAAGACCACTGCTGGAGCAAGCCAAGTATTCAGAGAATGCAGAAGATTTTATCAAGAGAATTGAGCGAGCAATATTCACCAGTAACGAGCAACGAAAAAAATTAGATGTTTTCAGATCTCATTTGCAAAAGGCAAATAATAACATCGAATTAACTGATGAAGAATTGTGGCGATTTTTAAAATCATTTCATTTGCTTATCTATGATTTAGATACAAAGGGTGTAACACTTTCTTTACTTCACACCTTAATAGAACAATATTCCTGTAACAATGCGAATGCCTTATGGACACAAATATATGAACATGTTCAATGGGTGAGCGAAAATGCTGGCTATATTACAATTTCCTCAATTCCAGAAGAGATAAGTTCCGCATTTAAGAGAGTTCCGATAGAGGTTATACCGGCTGACTTTGTAAAAGATACTACAAAGATTATTATTAAAGATTGGAATTATCACCCTAATGCACCCGAACTGGCAATTACAAGTATTATTGGTTCATGGAACGAGAACATAGCACCCGATAAAGCAATCATAAGCCAATTAGCTAAGGAAGAATACAGTAATTGGATTTTTAAACTCCGCGATGTTCTGCAACAGCCAGAAAGTCCTCTTGCTCTTAAAAATGGCATTTGGAGTGTAAAAGACCGACAAATATTATGGCAGACTTTAGGAACAAGAATCTTTGATGATAATCTTGACATTTTTAAGAAATGTGTGGTTACAGTTCTCACAGAACGCGACCCAAAATTTGAATTGCCTAAAGAAGACCGGTTTGCTGCAAGCATGTATGGGAAAGTATTAAAGTATTCTAATCAACTAAGAAAAGGGCTTGCTGAAAGCCTATCCCTTCTAGGATGTTATCCAACGGTACTCACAAATTGTTCGTTTAAAAAAGCCGAGAGTGTAGCCGCCTTAGCTGTTCGTGAAATTTTCAATGATGCGGACTGGATTCTCTGGGCTAGTTTAGGTAATTTACTACCTTTGATAGCTGAAGCCGCGCCGGGTGAATTTCTAAAAGCTGTTGAGGATACCTTACAACAAAGACCATGCCCATTTGATAACATATTTGCACAGGAAGGAAGCGGGGTTGCGGGTTGGAATTATCTAACTGGTTTGTTATGGGCTCTTGAAACACTTGCATGGGAGGAAACATTCCTTATTCGTGTCTCTGTTATTTTTGGAGAACTGGCTAACCGTGACCCCGGTGGGAATTGGACTAATCGACCTTCAAATTCTCTAAGGACAATCCTTTTACCATGGCATCCGCAGACAATCGCAACAATTGAAAAAAGAAAGATAGTGGTTCAAACACTCGAAAAGGAATTCCCTGATGTTGCATGGAAACTCTTGCTTAGCCTCTTACCGAATCAGCATCAAATGTCTGCGGGTACACACAAACCAGTATGGCGGAATTCGATTCCTAAAGAATGGACTGGAAAAGTCTCTAACAAAGAATATTGGGAGCAAGTATCTTTCTATGCTGCCTTTGCTGTTGAAAAAGCAAAGGATAACGTAGATAGACTGAATGCGCTCATTCGCAACCTCGATAACTTATCCAAACCAGCCTTTGATACGTTATTGACTTACCTATCTTCTGATTTCATTACAGAAAAACCAGAGGATACAAGAGTGTGCTTGTGGACCGGGTTAATTGAGTTCACAGCAAAGCATAAACGTTTATCCGACACCGAGTGGGCTCTCGATTCTAGTTTAATAGCAATAATTGACGAGGTTGCCAGTAAACTTGAGCCAAGAAATCTATTAAATCTTTATGCTCGTTTGTTTAACGGGCGTGGCCTTAACCTTTACAAGAAAAATGGTGACTGGCAAGAACAACAGAAACAAGTTGAAGAACGGCGTCAACAAGCATTAAAGCTAATACTCGACTATGGCGGTATAGATGCAGTTATTAGCTTTTTAAATAGAGTGGATTCGCCATCAAACGTGGGCAATTCTTTGGGTGGTATTGCTGATGCTTTGATTGATGCGAAAATCCTTCCTACTTATCTTGACAGTAATGAAAAAAGATTGCAACCGTTTACCGGAGCTTATGTATGGAGCAGGTATTGCCATAATGGTTGGGATTGGGTAGATAATACCATTGCCAAAAATTGGTCAAAATCGCAAATCGCTTGTTTCCATACATTTCTACCATTTACATTGGATACATGGCAAAGAGTTAGTTCAATCCTTTCCGATTCTGAATCGTTGTATTGGAAACAAACTGGTATAAATCCATATCAATCTGACTGTGAACTCAACTTTGCCATTGATAAACTTATTAAATATGGCAGGCCACATGCTGCAATAGATTGCATATATAAAGGTATCCATGATAAAAAGCCATTGGATACGCCAACAATTGTTAATGCACTTATTTCGGCCATATCATCACAAGAACCATCCCAAAGTATGGATACATACCATATCACGGAAATAATTAAAGCACTGCAGGATAATAACACCACAACCTCAGATGATTTGTTTCGTGTTGAATGGGCTTATCTGCCACTATTGGATGGTCACTATGATGCGACTCCAAAATATTTGGAAAACCGTTTAGCAACAGATTCAACATTTTTCTGTGAGGTAATCCGCCTTGTTTATCGCTCAAAGCATACACCGAAAACTGAGCAAGAACCAACCGAGCAGGAAAAAACCATAGCAACAAATGCATGGCGCTTGCTACATGAGTGGCGCACACCGCCAGGAATCCAAGCTAATGGATATTTTGACGGGATACATTTTGAGAAATGGTTAAAAGAAACCTGGAATGTATGTAACGAAACGGGACATCTTGAGGTTGCACTCTCACATATAGGCAAAGTTCTACTCTACTGTCCTGCAGATCCTTGCGGTTTATGGATAAATAAAGCTGCTGCAGAGGTACTCAACAGGAAAGATGCGGAGAAAATGCGCGATGGATTGTGTTTGGCGATTTTCAATTCGCGTGGTGTTCATGCTGTAGACCCCACAGGGAAACCTGAAAAAGAGCTTGCTCAAAAATATAGACAACAAGCAAATGAAACCGAAAACGTCGGTTTTCATAGACTTGCCGCCTCTTTGAGAGGTCTTGCAGATTCCTATGATAGAGAAGCAAACAGAATTATAGATGAATACAATTTTGAAGGTGAAGCATGATGAGAATTACCGAATCCATCATCGAACAATTCGCTATCGAGCTGCTCGGAAAATCAGGATATCAGTACGTCTACGGCCCCGATATTGCGCCAGACAGCATAATGCCGGAAGGAATATTTAGATGAAAGAATCACACATCCCTGCAAATCAAACAGACTTCCTTCTTTACACAACCGCCGACGGCAAGATAAAGGTAGAAGTATTCGTAAAAGATGAAACGGTTTGGCTTACTCAAAAGACAATTGGGCAACTTTTTGGTGTAGAAAGCCATACCATAACCTATCACCTAAAGGAGATATTTAAGTCTGGAGAACTTGACGAGGAGGCAACTACTCGAAAAATTCGAGCAGTTCAGAATGAAGGGAAGAGACAGGTAACCAGGGAACTTGATTTCTATAATCTCGATGCTATTATTGCAGTCGGCTACCGGGTAAACTCGTACCAGGCAACCCAGTTCCGTATATGGACCACAAAGACGCTGAAAGAGTTTATTATCAAGGGTTTTGTGCTGGACGATGAACGGCTCAGGCAGGGAAAAACCGTATTCGGCATGGATTATTTCGAGGAACTCCTTGAGCGTATCAGAGAAATCCGTGCAAGCGAACGGCGTTTCTATCAGAAAATCACCGATATTTATGCGCTTGCCGCTGATTATGATAAAAATTCGCCGATTACCAAGGATTTTTTCGCTACGGTGCAGAACAAGCTCCATTGGGCGATAACTGGAAAAACTGCTGCGGAAATCATTTACGATTCGGCTGATGCTACAAAGATTTATATGGGACTGACCAACTGGAAACAGGCACCAAATGGCAAAATATTGAAGTCGGATATTTCTGTTGCGAAAAATTATCTCAACGAAGCCCATATCAATGAGCTTAATCGAATCATATCGGCATATCTTGATCTTGCGGAAAACCGCGCAAAAAAGCAGATTATTACCAGAATGTACGAATGGGTGGAGTTCCTGAACGGTTTTCTGAAGCTTTCAAACTATCCCATTCTTGCGGACAAAGGCAGGGTTTCTATGCTTGAAGCAAAGCTGAAGGTCGAAAAGGAGTATGAAAAATATCGGATCATACAAGACAAAAATTACATCTCCGATTTTGACAAGGAGATAAGGCGCATTACAGGAAAAAAAGATGACGACAAATAAAATCACCGAATCCGCCATCGAACAATTCGCTATCGAGCTTCTCGAAAAATCAGGCTATCAATACGTATACGGTCCTGATATCGCGCCCGACGGCCAGATGCCTGAACGACAGTCTTTTGAGGATGTCCTGCTCATTGAGCGGCTTACTGCTGCCGTGGCCCGTATCAATCCGAACGTCCCTGCCGATGCGCGGGAAGATGCTGTAAAACAATTGCTTCGCCTCAACTCGTCCGAACTTATATCGAACAACGAATCCTTTCACCGGATGCTTACCGAAGGCGTTAAGGTAAGCTACCAGAAAGATGACAACAGCCGCGGGGACCTCGTATGGCTTATTGATTTCAGCGCCCCGGAGAACAGCGATTTTTTAGTATTGAATCAGTACACGGTAATTGAGAACCACGTCAATAAAAGGCCTGACGTTGTGCTTTTCGTGAATGGGCTACCGTTAGTAATTATCGAGCTAAAAAACCCTGCCGATGAAAACGCTACCATTCACTCTGCCTTTCAGCAGATACAAACCTATAAGCAGGCAATTCCCAAATTGTTTGCATACAACGGTTTCATCGTTATCTCAGACGGGCTGGAGGCCAGGGCAGGGACTATTTCCGCCGCTTTCAGTCGTTTTATGGCATGGAAAACGGCGGATGGTAAGGTTGAAGCTTCGCCGCTCATCGGACAACTGGAAACACTTATAAAAGGTATGCTTTGTAGGAATACGCTTTTAGACCTTATACGCCACTTTATTGTTTTTGAACGAAAGGCTGTTCAAAAACAACCCTCCCTCGGTCCCTCCCAGGGGGAGGGAGGGCATTATCGGGGTGGGATGTATTTTATGGGGATGATAAATCAAGTTAGGGAATTGCGGAAGAATCAAACGAAGGCAGAGGAAATTTTCTGGGAGCTGGTTAGAAATAAAGGATTCTTGGGACTAAAATTCAGACGGCAGCATCAGATAGGACATTATATTGTTGATTTCTATTGCCATTCAGAAAGATTAATCATTGAATTTGACGGTGAAGTTCATAACACTTCAGAACAAAGGAAAAAAGATGAAAAAAGAGATAAGTATCTGAAAAGCCTGGGTAACAAGGTATTGCGATTCAGCAATACTGAATTGATTGAGAATACCGAAAACGTGCTGAAGGTAATCGTCGAAAGTCTCTCTCCCCTTGGGAGAGACGGAAGAGAGGGTGGTATCACCTTCGGGAGAGACGGAAGAGAGGGTGGTATCACCTTCGGGAGAGACGGAAGAGAGGGTGGTATCACCTTCGGGAGAGACGGAAGAGAGGGTGGTATAACGACAGTTATTACCATCAAAAAACTTGCAGCATATCACCAGTATTATGCAGTCAACCGCGCCGTCGAATCGACGCTGAGGGCGTCGGGTTTTGTTGCTACAAGATTTAAAGAACCGGATTGTCCGAAGGTTATAGAATCGCCTGAAAACTATAGGCTGCCCGACGCCGGGACACAACCTGTTGGTGACAGGAAAGGTGGTGTTGTTTGGCATACACAGGGCAGCGGTAAATCTCTTTCCATGGTCTTTTATACGGGGAAAATTGTCCTTGCAATGGATAACCCCACGGTATTGGTCATTACCGACAGAAACGATTTGGACGACCAGCTTTTTGATACGTTTGCCTCTTCAAAACAACTCTTGCGTCAGGAGCCGGTACAGGCTGAAAGCCGGGAGCATTTGAAAGAACTCCTGAAGGTTGCTTCCGGCGGCATTGTTTTCACCACTATCCAGAAATTCCAGCCCGATGAAGGCAATGTTTACGAAAGGCTTTCAGACAGAAAGAACATCATTGTTATTGCTGACGAAGCCCATCGTACGCAGTATGATTTTAAGGCTAAAACCATAGATGCAAAAGATAAAAACGGAAACGTTGTCGGCAAGAGGATTGTTTATGGCTTTGCTAAATACTTACGGGATGCCCTGCCGAATGCTACCTACCTTGGGTTTACCGGTACGCCGATTGAGAATACCGACGTCAACACCCCCGCGGTGTTCGGAAATTACGTTGACGTCTACGATATATTGCAGGCCGTGACCGATGGTGCAACGGTGCGGATTTACTACGAAAGCCGTCTGGCAAAAATTACCTTGAGCGAAGAAGGAAGAAAACTGATTTCATCTTTTGATGAAACCCTCTCCCGACCTCTCCCAGAGGGAGAGGAGGATGCATGCACTTGGCGAGAGGAAGAAGATGATAGTTTCTCTCCCTCTGTGAGAGATAAAAGAGAGGGCGGAAGAGAGGGTTTGGCAAAATGGACACGACTTGAAGCCCTTATCGGGAGCGCAGACAGGATACGGCAGATTGCGCAGGACATTGTTACCCATTTTGAGCAGCGGCAGGAGGTATTCGAAGGCAAGGGCATGGTTGTTACCATGTCGCGCCGGATTGCCGCAGAACTTTATACTGAAATAATAAAAATACGGCCTCAGTGGCACAATGATGACTTGCGGAAAGGTGCCATAAAAGTAGTTATGACCTCCGCTTCATCCGATGGCCCGGAAATTTCAAAACACCACACGACAAAAGAGCAACGGAGGACTTTAGCCGACAGGATGAAAAACCCGGAAGATGAACTCAAACTTGTTATTGTCCGAGATATGTGGCTTACCGGTTTTGATGTGCCCTGTCTGCATACTCTTTACATTGATAAGCCGATGAGGGGGCATAACCTGATGCAGGCAATTGCGCGTGTAAACCGTGTGTATAAAGATAAGGCCGGCGGTCTCGTTGTTGATTATCTCGGTATTACCGCTGACTTGAAAAAGGCCTTGTCGTTCTACTCAGACAGTGGTGGCAAGGGCGATCCGGCCGTTGCACAGGAAAAAGCTGTTCAATTGATGCTTGAAAAGCTTGAAATCGTTTCGCAGATGTTTTACGGTTTTGCTTATGAAGAATACTTTGAAGCCGATACAGGCAGAAAGCTGTCTCTTATTCTTGCCGCCGAAGATCACATTCTTGGATTAGAGAACGGGAAAAAGAGGTTTATTGATGAAGTAACGGCGCTGTCTCAGGCCTTTTCAATTGCTATCCCGCATGAACAGGCAATGGATGTTAAGGATGAAGTCGCATTTTTTCAGGTGGTCAAATCCAGACTTGTAAAATTCGATAGCTCCTCTCCCTTTGGGAGAGGCGGGGGTGAGGGTCTGGAAACGGCGATACGGCAAGTTATAGATAAGGCGCTTGTTACTGAGCAGGTCATAGACGTTTTTGATGCGGCAGGTATTAAGAAGCCGGATATATCGATTCTTTCCGAGGATTTTCTTCTCGAAGTTCAGAATATGAAGCATAAGAATATTGCTCTTGAGGTTCTCAAAAAACTTCTGAATGACGAAATCAGAGCGCGGATTAAGAAGAATTTGATACAGGGTAAGTCATTCATGGAAATGCTTGAGGATTCCATCAAGAAATACCACAATAAGATTCTGACAGCAGCAGAGGTTATTGAAGAACTCATTAAACTGAGTAAAGAAATCAGGGAAATGGACAAGGAACCTCAGGAAATGGGGATGTCAGATTACGAATATGCTTTTTATACGGCAATTGCCAATAATGAAAGTGCACGGCAAGTAATGGCAAAGGAGAAATTACGGGAATTGGCCGTTGTCCTGTTTGAAAAGGTACGAGAAAATACGTCAATAGACTGGACAATCAAGGAAAGTGTAAAGGCTAAATTGAAAGTGATTGTAAAAAGAATATTGCGGCAATACGGTTATCCGCCAGACATGCAAATGCTGGCAACAGAAACGGTGTTGAAACAAGCAGAATTGATAGCGGATGAAATTGCACATGGGAAATAACCGTTTGTTCCCAAACTCTGTTTGGGAACACACATGTACGAGAAACTCCGCTTCTCGAATTAATGGTAGAACAGGCATCTTGCCTGTTCTACCGTGATAAACCTGAATGATAGTGTGTATGATTCCTCAGGAGAGGCAGGTTTCAAACTTGTCCCTACTCGAAACAGAGTTTCGAGGCAATTGCGTTCCCAAACCATGTCCTCATGTAAATGGGGAAGAGTTTGGGAACGAGCCAACGAGCCACTGAGCTTAGCTTGATGCGTATGGGGTTTGCGCCCGGGTCAGCTTATGATATTGCATTATGAACCAATTGAAAGGCAAACTGGAAAGGCTACAGTATTTGTGCTCAGTTCTCAATCTTGCAGCAAAGCCGGATGATGATATTATAGTGCTCAACGACTGAAACCGAACAGGAAGAGATATCATGATTATGGTATAAGGTATCGTTCTTTCTCAATCCCGAAGGGATGGTATGATTATGGCAATAACAGAAAAAAAGGTTTTCAACCCCGAAGGGGTGACATGAGGAACCTGCGTTCCGGTGTCATCCTTTCGGGATTTGATTTCATGGTAATTTCTTATCTATAACTATGTCACCCCTTCGGGGTTATTTATTCGTAGGTTTTCATGGTGTTCTGAGATACGCGGTATGTTCGGTTTCATCCGTGGAGTACTATAGATACCAGTTTTTACATCGTACAGCTTCGGCAATCATCGAAGCAAATAGATTTCATGCGAAACATGCAGTTATGCTTGTACATTCTTTCAGCGATAGTAATGAGGGATTTACAGATTACAGACGATTTCTTTCATTGTTCAGCATAACCGGGGAATTGGACAGGGTTGTTTCTGTTGGGTACGTTTCAGGAGTTTATTTATACTTCGCATGGGTCTGTGGAGATAAGCAATATCGTAAGAGATAAAATTGAAAAAGGTCTAATAACGCGTTGCAGTGAAATCAAACCGCACGAGTCTGCAAGGAACACATCTTAACAGGCTGTCCGAGAATTATTTTTACGGATCAATAAGGTAAATGTAACATAATGCTTTTCTGCATGTCAGACGGAAATAAAGGGATTGTAGGGTTGCATCTTAAAGGACATGAATAACTCCATTTGTTGGGTTTCGCTTTACTCAACCTAACCTACACAACTGAATATGCGATTTTTACAAAAGAATCAGTCGCGGATTGTAATCCGGTAACTAAAAAAACCGTTGAAGAAATAGTCTCTCTTCTAAAAAGCAAACAATTTTGGATACTTATATGGAGAAAAGGGTATGGATGAATTTCTTGAAGCAGCAATTGAAGAAGCGAAAAAGGGACTGGCCGAAGGCGGTATTCCGATCGGCTCAGTACTGGTAATTGACGGACAGATTGTTGGCCGGGGGCACAACCGGCGTGTACAAAAGGGGAGTGCGGTGTTGCACGCTGAAATGGATTGTCTGGAGAATGCTGGTCGTCTTAAAGCATCCGATTATCGCCGGGGAACTTTGTACTCCACACTGTCACCTTGTGATATGTGCAGCGGCGCTGCACTACTGTACGGAATTCCAAAGGTCGTTATTGGAGAGAACCGTACTTTTCTGGGACCGGAGGATTACCTTCAGTCCCGTGGAGTACAGACCATCGTCGTCGATAACCAGGAGTGTTGGCAACTCATGAGGAAGTTCATCAATGAGCATCCGGAGCTTTGGAATGAGGATATTGGCAGATAGATGCTTGGCGCCTCGACATATCGACAAAACCTTATCGATATGTCGAAGTGTTTAAATTCTAAATTCGAATCCCGAAATCCGAAACAAATCCAAAATTCTAATAAAAACATGAAACCACAGATTTCACAGATGGCACAGATGACAGAAAGGATTTTTCATCTTCCACCGATACTTTTATTTCTGATAATTTGAATAAATCTTTTTTGCTCTTTCTGTTAATTGCTTTTGCTTCGTTTTTCCTTCCGGTTTTCTCATAAAATTCTGCCATTTTCTCTAATCATAATAAGGGTCAAACCTTTCAAAATTATAGATTTATCAAACAATAAAGATTTGACCTCTTTTCTTTCTGCCCTATAACAAATCATGTGCACTTTGTACCTGTCCCCTTAATTGTCTTCCATCCCAGCCTATCAGATGGTACAATAACGAATTACATTTAAACGGTATTTAATCTTAGGTGGATAATGACATGATACAAATAAGCAACCTAACCAAATCCTACGGCAAACAGTCGCTGTACAGCGCCGTTACCCTGAGTATCGGTCCGCGTGAAAAAGTTGGCTTTGTTGGACGTAACGGTAGTGGCAAGTCAACTCTCTTCCGTCTCATACTGGGGGAAGAGCAGCCCGACAGCGGCATCATCAGCATACCAAAAGGGTACAAAATCGGAACGTTGGAGCAGCACCTCAAATTCACCCGGAAAACGGTGCTGGAAGAGGTGGCTACCGCCCTTTCGGAAGACGAAATATACGACCACTGGAAAGCGGAAAAAATACTGTTCGGTCTGGGTTTCACCGAGCCAGACATGGAAAAACAGCCAGAGAGTTTTTCTGGCGGTTACCAGATACGGATGAATCTGGCGAAGCTGCTGGTGCAAAACCCCCACATGCTTTTGCTGGACGAACCGACCAATTACCTCGACATCGTCAGCCTTCGCTGGCTCAAAGGCTGGCTCCGATCATTCCAGGGAGAGGTCATTATCATCACGCACGACCGCGGCTTTATGGATGAAGTAACCACCCACACGATGGGGGTCGTCCGCCGGCAGCTCCGCAAGCTGAAGGGGGATACCATTACCTTTTTCGAGACCATCGATCATGAGGATGAAATCCACGAAAAGACCCGCGTTCACCAGGAAAAACGGATAAAGGAGATCGAAGATTTTGTGGCGCGCAACAAGGCCCGTGCCAGCTCAGCCGCCCGCGCCCAGTCTCGTCTGAAGTTACTGGACAAGATGGAACGTATCGAAAAGCTTGACCATGAGGCGATGTTGGCATTCCGTTTCAATCACGAAAAGTGTCCCGGCAAAGTCTTGATGGAAGCGCGCAACCTGTCGTTTTCCTACAACGGTAATTCGCATAACGCGCTATTTAAGAATCTTACATTCACAGTGGAGGCGCAGGACCGCATCGCCATTATTGGGAAAAACGGCAAGGGGAAATCAACGCTGCTGAACCTTCTCGCTGGCGAGCTAAAACCGCTTACCGGCGGGATGGTCACTCACCCTGGTATAAAAATAGGCCACTTCGGGCAGACGAACATTCAGAGGCTCAACCTTGAATGCAACGTTCTGGAGGAATTGAGCAGTGCGAACCCGTCGCTCAATAACCAGCGACTCCGCAGTCTTGCCGGTGCGATGATGTTTCCCGGTGACGCGGTGGAAAAGAGCATCAAGGTGCTTTCCGGCGGCGAACGGAGCCGCGTGTTGCTGGGCAAGATATTGGCCAATCCGACAAACCTTCTGCTTCTCGACGAACCGACCAACCACCTGGACATTGAATCGATAGAAGAGCTCACCGAACAGCTCGACGAATATGAAGGGGCAGTCGTCATTGTTACGCATAGCGAAATGATCCTGCGTGACATCGCCACAAAGTTGATCATTTTCAACGAAGAGAATGCACAGCTTTTTTTAGGAAACTATGATGATTTCCTTGAAAAAATCGGCTGGGATGACGAACCGAAAGCCAGGAAGCAAGAGGAGAAGGAGAAAAAGGTTGATGTGCCTGAGGTTATACCCACCCGGCAAAATTCCCAAAAGAAGCGTAAATGCGGCTTTGCATAAACGGGAAAGGGTTAAACAGGATCAAACCTTTGGCATATGAAGGATAGCAAGCCCTCCCCGATTGATTCTTCAACAGGTATGGTAATTGCCCAAGACACTCTAGAGCGTGTTATGCACTTTTGTAGGTAAAATTGTTATAATTTAGGTATGGAATCCAATCAAAACAAAAGAAAACCATGCCCAAGGAAGGAAAAAGGAGCCTTCTAGAGCGATTATCGATAGCCAGACTATTCAGTCTACACCTGAGAGTGAGGGAAGAGCAGGTTCAGAAGACTCGTAAGGGATTATGAGCGACTGCCTGAAGTGTTGACTGGTCTTCATTTCCTTGCTTTCGCCATACTCATGCTAAGAAGATTTGCTGAGGTGATATTTCAAAGTGCATAACACGCTCTAAAGGTCAAGAATGATGAAACAGAACAAACTTGATATATTCAACTTTACAATAAATTCAATAGAAGCCGGATGGTTAAAAGCGCGGATAATGGTGGAGGATACATCACTTGACTTCACAGTTTCTTATCTTAGTGAGCCTCTATCGAGTTTCTTAGAAGTCTTGCTTGAACTTGATGCACACTATGATAGACGCTACTATCTTGCTGACGGATTAAAGCCTGAATTCCATCTTGTCTGGCAAGGTGAGCCCTGGCAATATACCTGGCTCTTTGAGCCACAGCAAGACAGGAAAGTGGCTATAACAATTTTCTACTGTGAGGACCATTTGGGTAGCAAGAATACTGAGGAGCATATAAAGATAAAAACAGTCGTTACCTTGGACAATTTGATGAGAGAAGTTTCTAAGGAAGCGGAAAGTATTCTTAAAACGTATGGATTCTTGGGATACAAGACTGAGTGGATACAATCAGATTTTCCAATAGGTGATCTTCTTAGGCTGCATTCTGTTTTAAATGGAGATGAGCCACAAGAGAAATCCCTATCAAAGGAAGTAGGATACTTCAACAAGTTGCTGCGCTCGCAGGAAGCGGTCTAACCAGTGCCTTGCACTGCGCCCGGTTATGCATAGCGTTTGGCTTATAGGTTACAGCAGATAAATCAATTCGTTACATAAAATTTGATATTCTGGAATGGTAAGCAAGAAATTCCCGTATAAATGCCGGCAAATTACCGAGGTTATCCCTTATCAATTGTTCTATCGCTTGGGTTTTGCGAAGGATTCCAATCGTACACACCGTGTACAACTCCAGGAAACCCTATCGCAGTTAGCCACCGTAGGTAATATTTATGAAAATTGAAATACGGATACTTGAATGGTTTTATACGAGCGATGCAGTTCAATAGCATGTTGAAGTTTATCAACAGTCTCAGGAGAAAAATATTCTTCATTACAGTTCTCACATACCTCAGCAGGCACATTTTCTCCTGCAACCAATTCCCCATGATACCATTGAGTGTAAGTAATATATTTCTGAATAGTTTTCCCATGACATACAGAACAGGTATTCATAATCTATTTTCTCCTTTGTTCAGCACCGTGTTTTGTGTAACGAAATTTGTTTTTAACAAAATCCTTGCGTATATCAGTAATATCCATAAGACAAATGTAAAATAATGCTTTTTGACATGTCGGACAAAATTAAAGAAGGGGTTGTAGGGCCGCACTTAAAAATATTAAATAATTGCCTCTTCGGGTTTGTTATCTTATCACTCAGATTTTTGTTCCGCATGGGTATTGTAGATTAGGTTGAATAAAGAGAAATCCAAATGATAATGAATGAAGCACTATTACATCGAAAATATCTTCAAATATTCAATGTAATCATGAAGGTATTTAGGTTGACACCTACTACGTCAATCAGTAATATGTTGAAACTATAGGATAAAGATAAATGTTCGATGAGGGATGAATCAAGCTATGGCAAACATTGAATTGTGTGAGACCATCGCAGATATGATTTCTGATTACCGTGAAGGTGAGATACCCCGACCTACATCTGAACACGTAATAAAGTGGGTGCGGCAATTCCAAGAGCTGTACACGATTCTATTTTACTAGAAATGCAGCACGTTCTATCTCAATCATATTTTAAACGTAAATCAGTAATTGAATTTCTTAACGAACTTATAACCAACGAGAAACTTACCGTGGGCCAACCTGACTCTTTTTGGTCTTCCGTCAATTTTTTAAATATTCAAAGAGGTGGAAGTAGCCAGCGATATATGTTGCAACAATTTGACGCTATACTTAGAAATATTTTAGGCTTTGGCATAGATAGTTGCGGTTCCCAAAGTGGCCCATTCGTATATATTGATGATGTGATTTTTAGTGGAAATCGCATTCGACATGATCTTGAATCTTGGATTAAGTCAAATGCACCTCAATCATGTATAATCCACGTAATTGTTATAGCCTCTCACAGTAGTGGTGAGTGGTACGCAACCAGGGAAATCAAACGAGCTGCTTTAGCAGCTGGAAAAAATATTAAAGTTTATTGGTGGAGGTGTGTGGAAATAGAAGATCGAAAAAGTTGTATAAATTTATCAGATGTTCTTCGTCCGACCTTAATTCCTGATGATGTGGAAACACAACATTATGTAGAAAAGCTATCAAATCAAGGTTACCCACCATTAATTAGAACAGTTTTGGATCCTCCTCACCAATCCAATTTTTTTTCTTCTGAGCGAGGAAGACAAATTTTGGAGCAAAATTTCTTGATTGTTGGAGTTCGAATACGTCAAATTTGTCCATTTTTACCAGAGCAAATTCGTCCATTGGGCTATAGTCTACTCAGAACTTTAGGTTTTGGATCAGTAATTGTTACATTTCGAAACTGTCCAAATACATGTCCGCCAGCTCTTTGGGCTGGTAATCCATGGTATCCTTTATTTCAAAGGAAAACTAATTAAATAAGAATAATGTTTAAAAATAGTAACATACGAATATATATCAGAAGCGAGTCAATTGTCTTCCGAAAAACTAAAGAAGATTTCGGTGGATTGTCCAATATGGCTACGGGTTATAGTATTAAAGTAGGTGATATTGAAGTGAGAACATCAGAGGCATTATATCAAGCGTGTCGATTCCCAAATTCTCTTGATGTTCAAAAAATGATTATTGAACAGAAGAGCCCAATGATGGCTAAAATGAAAAGCAAGCCTTTTCGACCAAAAACAAGGCCAGATTGGGACATGGTTAAAGTTAAAATTATGCAATGGTGTATTCGAGCCAAGCTTGCATGTAATTACTATAAATTCAGAGATTTACTGCTTTCAACTGGAGATAAATCTATCGTAGAAGATTCACACCGCGACCGGTTTTGGGGTGCTATTTCACAAGAGGATGGAAGTTTAGTTGGTGAAAATGTATTAGGTAGATTATTAATGGAACTACGCGAAGAGCTGAAGGTAGACAAGATGAACAATCTTAAGAAAGTTCAACCACTAAAAATAAATGACTTTAATCTTTTGGGTCATCCAATACCAATTATTGGAATTAATGATGATTGCAATAAAATAATTGAAAAAGAAGAAAAGGATAAAAAGCTCCGGCAGCTCCAATTATTTAATAAAGAATAATTTTATCGAACAAGCGGTTTGCTAATTCAATAAATTCTAGAGACACTATACTTAATAACCCTTCTTCGCTTGAATAGTCTGAAATCAAACCCAATAGGGCGGTAGTCATCGCCTACTCAAAATTGTATAATCGGGATGATTTCTGCTCCCCATTTATATGAGGACAAGATTTGATATATGTGTATCCATTTCAATTTTGATTTCAAAAAGGTTGCTCAGGCCCTAAGTTACCTTGCAAAAAGTCCGGCGGAAAGATAAATAAAATGAAGGTCATAAAGCTTATTTATCTTGCCGAGACGATAAAGAAGAAATATTGCATTATGTAAAAGAGCAAATGAATCTGAAAAACCAATGGGAGCAAACTCCTGATTGATATCCTGCCCAATATACAACTCAAGTCTACAATACAACCCAGTTCCGTTTACTACTTCACAGAAAAAAGCTTTAATGATATCGTGGATGATGCGCGAATGACAACTACTATTTTTGTCAACAGGATTGAGTGATTATGAAATCCGAAGTTGCACAATGATCAAGCATGTGCTATATTTTTGAGAGTTTGGTGAAGATATAGGGAAGCCTATGGAAGTAATAAGGATAAGCAGATATCTGTTCACGTCCCGAGTCTAAGCAAGAGGCTTTCATGAAAATTCCAAATGCAGATTGTGCAGTTGTGGACATTCGCAAATTACGTGACTATTGCCTTAATTCATTGCATGACGAAGGCAAACACAAGGCACGTCTGTTTGAGAGTGTATTGGGTATAACCGCTGATGATGCTGAACAGTTACGCAACATCATATTACAAATAGTAAAGACGCACGAAGCTAAATTAGGTAGACGTGATGAATATGGACAGCGCTACACAGTCGATTTTCTGCTTGAATGGAAGGGAAAGCAAGCAAAGATTCGAAGTGGATGGATCATTGAACATAATTCAAATATACCAAGGATGACCAGTTGCTACCCGCTATGAATTTAAGAGGTTGTGAAAATGAAAGAAAAAATCAAACTATTCGACGTAGTGGCACTCACCGTTGATTTGCCTGAGTATAATCTCTGGCGCGGACAGGTTGGCACTGTGGTAGAAATTCTGGCTAACGGTGAGGCTTACGAAGTAGAATTCTCTGATCGTGAAGGTCGTACGTATGAATCGCTGGGTTTGCGTCCGGATCGGCTTATGATATTGCATTATGAACCAATTGATGAAATTCGAAGCTAACGATAGTACCTTCCAGAACAAAATATGAGCAAGATATTAATTCCTATTCAATCGGCTGAAGATTGGAAGCAGTTTTTGGCAGAACCAGATAAACAATGGAAGATTGGTTATTCTGCCCGTACCATTGCTTATTGCTGGCAAGAGGCGAATGGACTACCTGATGAAGTACGATCAGTTTTACTGCGAGAACCTAATTTTGAAGGACTCGAAACTCTTATTGCCATTCCAGAGCATAAAGTGATGTTAAATGACGGAGCAAGACCATCGCAGAATGACTTATGGGTTCTTGCCAGAACAAATTCGAGTCTTGTTTCCATAGCAGTAGAAGGCAAAGTATCGGAGTCATTTGGGCCAACAATGGCGGAATGGAGCGTTAACCAATCGAAAGGCAAACTGGAAAGGCTACAGTATTTGTGCTCAGTTCTCAATCTTGCAGCAAAACCGGATGATGATATTAGATACCAGTTTTTACATCGTACAGCTTCGGCAATCATCGAAGCAAATAGATTTTATGCGAAACATGCAGTTATGCTTGTACATTCTTTCAGCGATAGTAATGAGGGATTTACAGATTACAGACGATTTCTCTCATTGTTCAACATAACCGGGGAATTGAACAAGGTTGTTTTTGCCGGGCACGTTTCAGGAGTTGATTTATACTTTACATGGGTCTGTGGAGATAAGCAATATCGTAAAAGATAAAAAGGCGTTGAATTTTTCAAATTGACAAAAATGGCGAGCAATAAATTCCCGTATAAATACCAGCAAATTACCGGGGTTATCCCTTATCAATTGTTCTATCGCTTGGGTTTTGCGAAGGATTCCAATCGTACACACCGTGTACAACTCCAGGAAACCCTATCGCAGTTAGCCACCGTAGGTAATATTTATGAAAGTTGAAATACGGGTACTTGAATGGTTTTATACGAGCGATGCAGTTCAATAGCATGTTGAAGTTTATCAACGGTCTCAGAAGAAAAATATTCTTCATTACAGTTCTCACATACCTCGGCAGGAACATTTTCTACTGCAACCAATTCCCCATGATATCATTGAGTGTATGTAATATATTTCTGGATAGTTTTCCCATGACATACAGAAACTGTGTTTTGTGTAATGAGACTTATTTTTAACAAAAGCCTTGCGTATATCAGCACTATCCATAAAGTAAATGTAACATAATGCTTTTCTGCATGTCAATCGGAAATAAAGAAGAGGTTGTAGGGCCACATCTTAAAGGGCATGAATAATTCCATTTATTGGGTTTTTGCTTTACTCAACCCAACTTACATAACGTATTATTGTCACCATTACCCTGTCATCTGGAAAAATAACATCATCTCTTATCTCTGATAATTTGAATAAATCTTTTTTGCCCTTTGTGTTAATTGTTTCGCCTTGTTCTTCCTTCCGGTGCCCTCATAAAATTCTGCCATTTTCTCTAATATGGTTGCGATTAAGGGGTGGTCTTTGCCATATTCTTTTTTATAGATTTTAAGTGCCTTTTTATAAAGGGACTCAGCCATAGTGTTTTCACCTTCGTAGTAATACAGCGTTGCCAGATTGTTCATTGAGGAGGCAAGGTCGGGATGGTCTGAACCGAGTGTTTTTTCTTCGATGGCAAGGGCTCTTTTGTAGAACGGTATCGCTTCAGCATATTTCTTCTGGTCCTGGTAAAGATCTCCCAGTCTGTTCAGGGCATCAACAACACTGGAATGATCCGGACCAAACGCATTCTCATATATGACAAGAGACTGTTTGTAAAGGGGCTCGGCTTCAGCATATTTATCCTGAAGGAGAAACATTTCCGCAAGCTCATGCAATACGTTAGCAACATTGGGATGGTTTGCGCCTGATGATTCTTTATAAATATTGAGCGCCTGGTTAAAGAGAGGACCGGCTTCGTCATACCTGCCATAGGTTCTGTAAAGTATTCCCAGCAAGTTCATTGAATCGGCAATACAGGTATTGCCGGGAGGAAAGGTATTTTCCGCCACCTTTAATGCCTCTTCTCCTGCCTTTATTCCATCCGCATATCTCTTCTTTTGCAAAAGCGAGGTGGCTTTATCATTGAGTTCCTTCCATGAATTCTCCTGGGTATATGCAGGCAAAGCGCAAGCGCCAAATAGAGTCAACACAAAAAAGGCTTTCGCTCCACAGAGACAAAGACGTTTCATGCTGTTTACTACCATAACCATTTCAAAAATCTCCCCTATAATTATTGAATATTACTATCAGTTTCATTTTTCACACAAGTATCGTACTATTATAACGAATCTGTTCTATGAAACAATGACCATTGATGATTTATTGTTTGCAAGTAATTGTTATTGCTGGGTCTGGTGGTTCCGCTAAATTGATTACGGCTCCTTCTTTGACGGGTATAAGGTTTTTTTATGATAATTTGGTTGCTGGATTCCCGATAAAGACGTTCGGGAACGACAGGAAGAACTATCGTCAATCCAAACCTTACCCTTGTCCCTTTCCTATAGATAAATTCACGAGAATTATGGTATATCCTGGTTTACAATTACATGTAATGTATAGGAATTTCAAAGTTTTTTGTTATGCCATAAACACACCCCTAACCCGATTGTAGAGACGCAAGATTTTGCGTCTCTCCAGGGGAATGAGCCCCATACGCATCAAGCTAACATGTGGAAACGGTGAAGAATAACATAATCCCCCTTAAT
>SULG01000027.1 GCA_005524015.1 Candidatus Jettenia ecosi | reverse complement strand
CAAAGTTTTACACAAAGGACACAAAGAAAAACTTACAAAAAAAGAAGTTTTTACAGGTTAATACTATAGAAGGGGATTAAGAGTTAGGTTCGATGGTGGAAAAGTATAAAGGATATGGTGATCTGGAAGGAAAAAGTATCATGATAACTTCCGGACCGATGAGAGGCTATATAGATGCTGTAAGATATATTAGTAATAAATCTACCGGTAAGTTGGGAGCGGTTGTTGCAACCGAAGCTCTCAAAAGGAATGCTTTGGTTACCTTTGTTTATGGAACGGGAAGTATAATCCCCGATAGCGCATTATTGAGTAAAGAATATGCTTGCCGCCTTACCCTTATTGAGATTGAGACAATTGAAGATCTGATAATGACGATTCAGGAAAGCTTAAAAGGAGAGTCATTTGATGCTATTATACATGCTATGGCGGTGCTGGATTATATTCCTGAAAAGCATAGTGAAGGTAAACTATCTTCTCGCAGGGATAAACTAACAATACATTTAACAAAAACACCAAAGGTGATAAAACTCATACGATCAGTGTGGCCAGATACTCTTTTAATAGGGTTTAAGTTAGAAGTAGGTCTATCGGGAGATGAGCTTATTGAAAGGGCATATGCCTCAATGATAGAGAGTGGTACGGACTTTGTTGTAGCTAATAATCAGGATGAGATTGGAGGGGATAAACATCGTGCTTATTTGATTGACTCTCATAAAGAAATTAAAGCTGAATGTGAGACCAAACAAGACATATCAAAAAATCTTATGGATGTGATATCGAAACGGTTGAATATCAATACCTGATTTTTGAATTCTCCATTCTCAAACAGCCAGACAAGCACACGCTTCTTCTCCGATATATACCATTCAGTTTCAATCATTAATTACGATACTTCAAGCCCGAAGGGCTGACATGATTGTAGATATGAACAACCCTGAAGGGGCGAAATGATGCTAGAGAAAATATTACCATACCATCAAATGCCGAAGGGATGATATATCAACACAGGTTTCCCCTATATCACCCCTTCGGGGTTTAAGGGCTTTTTTCTGTTTTTTGCTATAATCATAACATCCCTTCGGGATTGGGTAACGTAGAGACGCAAAATCTTGCGTTTCTACAATCGTTCTCATCCAATAATCATTTTATCCCTTTAAGATGAGAAAATGGCAAAAGAGATCAGGCTTTTACCGGCATACGGCACGGCATTGAATAAAGAGGTCGTTACAGAGAGAATAAATAACCAAAAAATCTATATTTCGAAAAGTTCTTGGAGAATCCTTGATTGTAAGTCCTAGTTCTGGCGCTTACATTTCTAAAATCATATGTATTTGACTAAAGATAAGATAATCTCAGAGAATGTCTGAAAAGTTCCCTTTTCTGTATTTATACTCAAGAGACGAAAGATCGTCTCTCTTATCGTCATTGTGAGGGTTTTTTCTGAAGCAATCCCCTGAGCATTTTCAAAAGAGATTGCTTCGGAGAAAACCCTCACAATGACATGTTATGGTTGTAGACTCACTTCATTCACCCGAATATTTCCCACGCAATTAAAGGACAGGGTGAATGAAACAAAGAAAATACACTGCTCCACCTTTTCAGACAATCTCTAAGCCACAAGGGCTGTCATGATTATAGAATGTACAACCACAGGAAAATAACCCCGAAGGGGTGAAATGATTATAGAACCTTCTTGTATCTTATTACATTATATACATTTATAGGCTTAATAATTCCCTTGAGTTTTACATTTTTTATTTCCTCTGTTTCTACCAGATTTTCTATTCCTGCAAGTGTACGCGCTGTGATTAAGATTTGCCCTGCTCTCGCTTCCAATTGGAGTCTGTGAGCAATATTAACCCTGTGACCTATAACGGTGTAGTTCATTTGGATTGATGATCCGACATTTCCAACCGTGACATATCCGGTATTTATACCGAAGCATATATCAATATTGCAGCCATTCTTAAGCCAGTTTTTCCGCAACTCCTGTACTTTATCGCGCATATCGATAGCCATTCTGACTGCCTTTTGATCATGATCGTCACAGTAGATGGGATCACCAAAAAAATAAGGATACCATCTCCCATGAATTTATCAAGTGTACCTCCGTACCGGAAAATGATGGTGGTCATTTCTGCGAAATATTCATTTAATAAGTTTACCGTATCCTCTGGTTCCATGCTTTCGCTGGCTTCGGTAAAACCTTTTAGATCGGCAAAACATATTGTCAACAATTTTCGGGCGCTAATCAGATATTTATCGCTTCCGCTCGAGATGATAGTGTCAGCAATTTGCGGAGAGACATACCTTTTCAGGCGGCTTGTTCTTTGAATTTCTTCCACCTGCCTTTTTACCTTATCTTCCAGGGAACGGTTGAATTCCTCAATTAATGCGTTTCGCTCCTTAAGGGCATTGTTTAAGGCAACATTTTCCAGGATATTCTTGTACGATTCGACAGCGCCAGCAACGGTATCGAGTAATTGCTCCGGGTCGCTGCCCTTAACCACATAAGCATGTGGCCGGAAATGTTTACGGATATCAGTTCTTCTTTCTTTCTCACCATAGCCTGTATGAAAAATGATGGGAAGGTATTGGTTTCTCGATTTCATAATCTCAAAAACTTCCAGGCCAGACATATCCGGCATATTGATGTCGAGTAGTACCGTAAAGATCGTGTCATTCAATTTACCGATAGCCTCTTTTCCTCCACTGCAAGTTACAATAGTATAGCTTTCTTCTTCTAAAATTATTGCAGTTGTTTGTAAGACGGAGGAATCATCATCCACCAGCATGATACAAATTTTATTCAATGCTTCATGTGCCATATTAGGTATCTGTATATTAAGTTTTAAGAAAAGCTATAGTTGCCATCAATTTTTAAGTAACGTATGTTGTTGTCTGTGTTTTTGTTCCATCGGCCTTTTCTGTAGGTAATGTAACAATAAAACTGGTACCTTCCCCTTCTTTACTCTTTAAGTCAATATTTCCACCATGTCTTTGTATAATATTGAAGCTGATAGCCAACCCTAATCCCATCCCTTTCGGCTTTGTAGTAAAAAGAGGGTCAAATATCTTATTTTTAATAGTATCGGGAATACCATATCCGGTATCGGTAAAGGTAACGGTTAAAGAACTGTTTTCTTTTTGTACATGAATGGTTAAGAGTCCACCCATAGGCATAGCATCACACGCATTTTGAATCAGGTTAATAAATACCTGTTCAATTTGGGTTGCATCAACAGGTATTAATGGTAGAGGTTCCTCTATACGCACAGTTCGTTTAATTTTTTCAGGGATAGTAAGTCTTGAGAAAGAAGATTCAATAAGAGAATGAATATTTGTAGGGGACACGGTAGGTTTTGTGGTTCTTGAAAATTCCAGTAAATCATTCACGATTTTTATACTTCGTTCAGTCTCTTTTTCAACAATTTCTATTAATTGGTTTATTCTTTGATTATCAGGCAACATCCCGATAGGTAAGGGTTTTTTTCTTATAATGAAAAGTGCATTTTTAATGCAACTGAGCGGATTTCTCAGTTCATGTCCAATGCCCGATGCTAATTTACCAATGGCAGCCAATTTCTCTGAACGCACCAAACGTTCCTGCGCATCGTTTAATTGTTCATTTATTTTCGTTAGTTCTTTGTTTGTTTGAAATAAATTAGTAATATGTTCCCGTAGTTGTACCATAATTTTTTCTTTTTCATCATAGGAATTCTTCAGGGCATTGGTCATTTGATTAAAATTTATAGATAATTGACCAATTTCGTCTTTAGAACGAATATCTACCGTACGGGTAAGATTTCCTTTTGCGATGTCGAGTGTGATATTTGCCATGTGTTTTATTGGAGAAATAATGTATTTGGTGAGAAAGAAGGTAATACACACTCCTCCTGCAATGATTGTTATCCCTATGGGAATAATGCTTCTTCGAACGATTGCATGAATCCTTTCGTGTAACTTATGCCGGGATAATCCGATTTGTACAAATCCCAGAATGTGTCTATCTTCTTTAACGACATCAGCATCACCTAAGATCTGTGCGGCAAATTCTTCCTCTGAAAATGTATGTTTCTCAATGATAGGAAGTGAAAAATCGTAAAATTCATGTATTAAAGAGATAACGATGTTATTCGTGATCAATACATCAGGGTTCCGGGAAGAATCAATGTGCCGTATGCCGCCTCTTGTCCACATCCGATTGGTAAACGATATGCCAGGATTCTGAATAGTATCTCCTGTAGGAATTTTTCCCATATCAGCAGTAATCCAGGGGGCTTTTTCTTCAACCATAATTTTTTGAGTATTTGATATACGCAGATAACCAATTTCCCCTTCGGTATCAAGCGCCTTTATTCTTTTAATAGGGGTGTCTAAGAATGCAGGTTGTGTGTAACTCAACGCATGTTTGACCTCGTCATCCTGGGCAAACAGCATAATAAGAGAAATACCGAACCTTCTCAGTGCATCTTCTTGCTGCTTTTTCGAATTGACAAGGAAGAAGAGACAACTGAGCGCTCCAATAATGATTATCAGTGTGCTTATAAAGAGGATAAGTTTTGTACGGATACTCATCATGCATTTCCAACCGAAAAACGATTATGGGTAAAAGACTACATCCGGATCCATTTGGATAGATGCAAGGTCTATCCCGATTTTTTCTGCCGTTTGGGTATTTAAGGTTAACTTTAACTTGTCCGGCTGTTGAACACCCAATGAAATAACCTCCGGGCTGTTTAATAATGTTTGCGCCATCTTCGCTGCCTGGATACCTGTATGGATATAATCTGTCGAGACAGAGATTAATGCCCCTGCTTTTACAATTGCGCTAGACGTGCAGAAGGTAGGAAGATGTTGTTTCTGTGCCCCTTTCAACAGGGCTTCGAGCGATTCTTTGGTAATTACGGTGCCATCAGGGATTATCCATAACGCATCAATTTTTTTCAGCATCATGTTTAATGCGAAAGCTACTTCTTTGTCTGACCTGATTTGCGCCGTAATAAGATTAAATTCAAACTTTTTCGCAATACGGCTGGCCTCCAAAATAATCTCTCCCGTTTTCATTGGATCGTAAATAACCCCTATATTCTTATGGGCGCCGAGAAATTCCTTAAGAACAGTAAATTGGTTTTCTACCGATGCCTCAGAAGAGATGCCGGTAATATTGGCTCCCTGTAAATTAAAGCGTTCATGGTTGATAACCATACAAAATATGATCGGTATATCCGTAAATTGATCTTTTACAATGGTTGCAGCAAGGATACCTACCGCTAAGATAAGATCGGGTTTTGTCTTATTCTCTTTCAGATCCCGAATAACTTTCTTGCCCTCCTCTAAATTTCCCTTCAAATCATACAGCGCTTGTATAGAGATATTCTTCCCTTTGCATCCTTCTTCAAAACCTTTAATTGCTTCATTGTAGGCTGCAATTGATTGACTCCGAATAATAAGAACCGTATTTTCTGCGGCAATCGTTTTGGGTATGTGGTATAAGATTTGAAAGGGAAGTGAAAGGATGAACCAAAGTACTACCGTGAAATTTCGATATCGAAAAGTGTTACGGTATTTGTGTACCATAATGATTTATTTTCCCTTTTTTTGCTTGATTTGATCAAGTAATTGATAGCACACCACATATAGTATCATATTTTGAGTTATTTGCAAGCTTACCAGATTTTGAATAAAAAAATTTGTTATTTGACAAAAAGTACCCATGTGATATACTTCCCGTGTGGTATCAGATTTATCAGATGTACATACAGTATCAGTGTTAAACATCATTATTTCAGGAGACTGTCCATGCCAGGTCGGTGGAAATATTATATTTTTTTTATTTTTCTTACCACTTTTTCCTTGTACGGCTGTTATACACCACCTACGTTCAAACCAGTAACGCCTATGAGGCCTCTCCCAAAGAAAGAACCATATATTACCACACAGCTCGATCGCTATTTTGTGCGGGACTGGAAGTATATCGTTATCCACCATAGCGCTTCAGTATCTGGTTGTGCTGCCGAATTTGATAGATACCACAGAGAAACAAGAGGTTGGGAAAACGGTCTGGGTTACCATTTTGTGATAGGGAATGGATGTGGCTCGTGTGATGGACAAATCGAGATTGGTAACAGGTGGGTAACTCAGATCGATGGTGCTCATGCCGGTGTTAAGGAATACAATCATTATGGAATCGGAATATGCCTTGTTGGAAATTTCAACGAATCTTCTCCAACGCCGGCACAAATGGCTTCTCTTTCTGCGCTGGTAGAATATCTTCAGGACAGGTGCCATATTCCTTCAAAAAACATTATTACCCATAAGCATATTAAAGATACAGACTGTCCCGGAAGAAATTTTCCTTATTATAAAGTACTTGCTCAAAGCGCTAAGTGGTAATGCCGAATTTTGTTTTAGATGTGGATTACAACGGCTTGTGTAGCTTTGTCTGGTCCTGAGAAGGATTTAGCCGATGTAACCAAGTTCCTTCTATTTGCTCCAAGATTCCATGATACCCATTCGTGACCGAAATCCTTCAGGCGCATTTCCTTTTATCACCACCAGTATTATTTCCTTAAATGTGATAGTTTTCCTCTTTGAACTCTCATTGGGTCATCAGTTAGAATCCTTCCTTTTTCAATTTGGTGTTATTCCTGCTAAATTATCCTACCGCGATGAAATTCCTGATATGAGTATGGCAGAGGCATATTTCCCCTTTTTTAGCTATATGTTTCTCCACGGGGGCTTTATTCATCTCATAGGAAATATGTGGTATTTGTGGATTTTCGGCGATAATATCGAAGCTATGCTGGGGCGCTTCAAATTTATCCTCTTTTATCTTATTTGTGGAATTGGGTCTGCCATTGTGCATGTTTACTTCAATTATCAGTCCGGAGTCCCCTGTATAGGGGCAAGTGGCGCAATTGCCGGTGTATTAGGGGCATATATGATTAGCTTTCCAAAAGCAAAGGTGCTCGTTATTCTGCCGTTATTCATTATTTGGCAGCTTATTGAATTACCAGCCGTAATTGTATTGGGTTTTTGGTTCTTTATTCAGTTTTTCAGTGGAACAGCAGCGATTTCTTCAGTTGAAGGTGGAGGAGTAGCGTGGTGGGCGCATATCGGAGGGTTTGTTTTAGGTATTATTCTTATAAAATTGTTTCCAAAATCCCGTTAATACGAATTCTCTCTATCCTTTCATTCTTAACAGATGTCTTTTTTAAGGTTCGTTTTTTGAGGTAAGTTTCCAATCTTCCAATTCGGGATATTTTTTTTGTAAGACGCTGATCTCTTTCTTTAACTGTTCTCTGTCTTGCGCCAATATCATGCGTATCTGTGAAAGTTCCTGGTTTATAATCGTTAGTTCACGTATCTTTTCCTCAAGTTCTCTTACCTTATTGCCCTGAATCTCAGTTTCTGTTTTCTGATATTCATACTTTGATGCCATATTGATGGCAAAAAAAAGACACATAAAGCAAAATAACACAGCGCCTATTTTGATAAATTTTGATATATGAGGATTGAAAATCATGATGCAATTATTCCACAAGGCATTTTTGAAGTCAACGGTAAAGTTTTGACAAGTGTGATTGCTATAGAGCATAAGAGCATATAAATAATTTTCTAAATTTATTATCATTTATCTTGACTGAAATATATAAAAAATATATAAATTTGATATGAAAAAGGAGCCATTTATTGACTTTATCAATCAAATAAGGATAAAAATCCATGACCGAATTCATTAATAAGCTTGAAATAAAAAAAATCAGTCGGGTAGTACAAAAGGTTCAACAGATAGCATCAAGGACAGATATATTCTGTTCTGCGCTCTTATTTCAGGTATGGAGACGGTTTTATTATGTCTTCAATAAGCGTGAAATTTATCACTCTCTGGAGAAAAGAAAGGGGAACTGCCTGCGGTGCGGCCGATGCTGCCATGCATCTTTTACATGTCAATATCTCGAGTACGATGAGAACGGGCTTTCTCTCTGTAAGGTATACGACCGGAAACCGCATATGTGCTCACTGTATCCTTATAATAGTGACGATTATTTTGATCATATCAAATCTACGTGTGGTTACAGATATGATGAATAAACAGTATCTCTATACTTTATGAAAAAGACCCCACTCTACGATACCCACCTCAAACTCAATGGAACGATGGTATCTTTCCATGACTATTCCATGCCTCTCCACTATAGCAGCATCATTAATGAACACCTTTGCGTTAGGGAAAATGCCGGTCTTTTCGATGTGTCTCATATGGGAAGATTCGAGATTTCAGGAGATAAAGCGCTCCCCTTTATTCAACACGTTATCACCAATAATGTAGTTCGGCTGGCAGATAAACAAGCCCTCTACACGCCTCTGTGCAACGAGCAAGGTGGAATTATCGATGATATCCTTGTTTACAAGTGGCATGATAAAAGCCTCATGCTTGTAGTGAACTGCGGGAATAGAGAAAAGGACTTTTTGTGGTTACAAAAACAAGCAACAAACTATCAACCATTGGAAATGAAGGATGTTACTGATTACGTATCCCTTATCTCATTCCAGGGTCCTTTATCGTGTCGCATGCTTGAAGCTACCTTATCTTATAAACTTGATCATCTCAGAAGATTTTCCTTTGATAATTTTCTATGGAATGATACACGAATAGTAATTTCCAGAACGGGGTACACCGGAGAAGATGGTTTTGAGATATTTGTGAATGCGAAACAAGCGGTGAAACTATGGGATCTGCTTTTGGAAAAAAATAAGCAGAATGGGTTGAATCCAATAGGCCTTGGCGCAAGGGATACGCTTCGCTTAGAGGCGTGTCTTTTGTTATATGGGAATGATATGGATGAAACAATAACCCCCCTTGAGACGATTATCGGCTGGACAGTAAAGTTTGACAAAGGCGATTTTATCGGCAGAGAGGCTCTGTCAAGACAAAAGGAGAAGGGGATCGGCAGAAAAATGGTGGGATTTGAGATGACAGACCGTGGCATTCCACGTCATGGTTATCCGGTATTAAAAGGGAATGAGAGTGTTGGTAAGGTTACCAGTGGATCCTTCAGCCCCTCCACACACAAGAATGTTGGCCTGTGTTTCATAAAAACTCAGTATGCCAAAACAGGGGAGGCGTTTCAAATTCAGATCAGAAATAATAACTATAATGCACGCGTTGTGAAGATCCCGTTTTACCGCAGTATTAAAAAAGAAGGAAAATAAGGCCGTATGATGCGCGGATAAGGGTTTTTTGTGATTACTCAACAGTATTCTGAATAATTACGTTTTTCGTTCGCTGGGGTAACTTCCCATATGCATCATGCATCAAGCTAAGAATCGTGTTCCATAAAAAAGAGGTATCCCTTTGGAAAAAGAGCAATGTATATCCATGTTCCCCTCTAATCCCCCCTAACCCCCTAACCCCCTAACCCCCCTTTAAAAAAGGGGGAAAAGAAAGAAGGATAAGTTTAAAAAGGGGGAAAGAAGGATTAGTTTAGAAAATGGGGAAAAAAAGGAAGGATTTTTTCTTGAGAAAAGTTTGCCCGATCAAACATATCAAACTTTTCCCCCTTTTCTAAAGGGGGATTAAGGGGGATTATGTTATTCTTCACCATTTACAAAAAGGAAGTTTAAATCAATGAATATACCAAATGAACTATTTTATACCAAGACACATGAGTGGGCGAAGAAGATAGGCCCCCGTGAAGCAGTTGTTGGTATTACTGACTACGCGCAGAAGCAATTGAAAGATATCGTCTTCGTTGAATTACCATCGATAGGAAAAGAGGTGAAGATGGGTGCGCCCTGCGCAGTTGTAGAGTCTGTGAAGGCTGCTTATGATATTTATTCTCCTCTATCAGGGAAAGTTACCAAAATTAATCAAAAAGTCCAGGAAGAGCCACAGCTTGTGAATGAAGACCCTTATGGTGAAGGGTGGTTTTTTCATATGGAGATATCAGACCCAAATGAGTTCAATAAACTGTTAAACCCAGGTCAATACGAGACTGGTGCCGGATTTGAGCATTAAAATGATGAAGAACATGTCATTTTCGCAAAAAAGGAAGAAAGAATTATATTTACACAAGATGAAGATTTTTTACGCTTACAATAATAAGCAGAGTTATCAGTATGTGTTCCATAGCTGGATAGTATCTTGCAGGGTATGAAATGCCAGCATGAACATAGCTGCGTTCCAGGATTGACCCGCCATGCCCATGGGTTCGCCCGTCTTTCCGTGAAACCATTCATTGAACTCCCAATTATTGATTTTATTTGCCCCGGCAAGACATCCCAGTTCACTCCATGCAAGCCCTTTTCTTCCCAGCTTCATAAGCAGTATTATCCAGAAGCCGCCGACGAACGGCCATATACCACCGTTGTGGTACTGATACGGAAGATTCTGCTTGTGCCGTTGCATGTAAGAGCGCCACAACTGACTCTTTTCCTGTATAGGGGTATGAACTACCCTTATGGGATAGGGCCTGTGAGCCTTTAAGCTGAGTATAGTATCCGCTATGCGTGATGCCTTGGAGGCGTAAGCCAGCCCAAAGATGGCGCTCAGGATATTACCGAATACATCTATCTCTTCCCCCCAGAAAGAGAAATTTACGAAGCTGAGATAAAAATCGCTGCGTTTTGTCTTGTTCCTGATATAGTGGGTTAAGATGCGCGCCCTCCGGTGTTCCGGAACCGCTTTATCAAAGGGGAAGAATACGGTTTTGAAATACTGTCTTGTTTTATCGGCGGTAGAGATCTTGTAGAGTTTTTTCACATGGTACCACAGGGTATTCGAGTAAAGTACAAAGCCAGATCTTGGCATAATATCAGCCCAATCACTTGCTTCGTTCTGTTGCAACAGAAATAGTCCCTGATGTTCCTGGCAAAAAAGCCAATTGAGGGCATGATCTATTGTCGTGCGCAACTGCTCTGTAAACCGCTCTTCCGGGAAAGTGCGGGCGTAAAAGTTTACCGCAATGAGCCACCAGAGCGTGGCATCAATGCATCCTGAATACCAGAAATCTACCTCTTTGAGTTCAGGTTTTACATATTTTGGAATTTGTCCATTAGGCGCCTGGTACTGCGCCAGGGTAAGGATGCTTAGCTTCGCGTTATGTACAAGCTCCGGGTCTTTTGATGCAATCATGCCCAGAGAGCAGATAGCTGCATCACGCCCAAAGATGCTGGCATATGACCTGTCCACGGCCTTCCTGGATTTTGCACAGGCAATAATACCAGCAGAGGTTGAATTGCCTTTTAGTAACTGCAGTGAACGAGAATAGCACTCCTGAATAAGATTCTCTTCAAAAGCTGTAAGGGATGCCTGGTTATTCATCTTATTCCACAGGATTCATATATGGTAACATAAAAGAATTTCAATTACGTAAGGAAAAGAATGTTATCCGGGATTATAAGTACCTGACTATAAATTTTTGTATATTCCTCGTTATCAACAGAAGTCAGAAGCCAGAAGATAGAATATCGTGCATCAAGCATCGTGTATCCTGTCTTCTGAATTCTGTATTCTGTGGACAAAAAGAATGTACAAAAACTTGTGGTCAGGTACTTATATTCCTATACATTAAGCTCTATCAACTCAATTGCATTTATATCATAAATGCCCAATCCTATTTTGCCTGCAGTAGCAAAATGATTCATAATATATCTCCTTATCATACCCGGCTGTTGGCTCAGCGCCATAGCAGCGAACCCCGATGCTTCCCTTGTTCAGGGGATAACCTGCCGTGATCAGATGGTAGCTAAAGCGATCCCATATAATGATATTATTTTCCTCCTGAAAAACAAATCATCCGGAGTTTCGGCTCACCGTAGCCCAAAATTTTCTTACCAAACTATTGTAAGGTCAAGCAAACGGCCAATGCAAGGGTAAAATGTTGCAGATTATTGTTTACATAAGAATGAATGGAATGCACAAATTATTGTCTATTGTCCCTGTATGTTTTGAGCAGGAATCATGTATCTGTTACATTGCGCATTACAGGAATAAAAATTACCCGCCGCAATATTACTTAACATATTGACACCACAAGGAACTTATTTTATATTAGATATAATAAAAAGATGTCTTTACAATCTGCAGAGAAGGCCTATACTTCTTGCAAGAGTTTGCTTATAAATGGTTTATAGTATCCCTTGTACGAGACCGAATATACCATCGAGGTGTGTCAGACACACAAAACCCATATGGAGAGACGCAAAATCCTGCGTCTCTACGATATATATTTTTCTCAATCGTTGATTACAATAACTATAAGAGCCTGCTTTTACCATAATTACCGGAGAAAAGGTATGCTATGCTTAAAGTTATGACGTTCAATATTAATTCTTACAGTGCCAAGCACGGCCCCTGGTCTACTCGTAAAATACTTATCCGAAACGCTATTCAGGACGCAAGTCCAGATGTAATCGCCCTCCAGGCAGTTCGGAAAGAGTTCTGTGTGAATAATGGTATGGATCAGGCTACACAGATTGCCGAATTGCTTCCTGAATACCGCTATATCGTTTTTCAACCAGCAATGCATGATGAGAATGGAAACTCAGGAGGGTCGGCTTTTCTCTCTCGTCTTAACATAATCGAAACAAATTACCTCAAATTAACCTTGCGTCCGGGTCTTGAAGATGTCAATCATCGTGTGGTACTTACAGCCGTACTGAATTTAAAAATGGGCCCATTTTACCTCTTTAATGCACATTTCTCATGGGTTTATCCGCAAGCATCTGATAATGTGCATGAGACTCTCCCGTACATAAATTCTTTTACCGGATATGCCCTGTTGGTAGGTGATTTTAATACAACGCCCGATACGGATATAATGAATCGGTTTCGTAAAGAAGGTTGGGCTGATACCTGGGCAGAACTCTGTCCTCAGGATAATGGCTATACTTTCGAATCTGACCATCTAACAAAACGCATTGATTATGCATGGGCTAATGATAGTTTAAAGCAGCGAATTACGACAGTTGAGATTGTTGCGAATAATTATGATACAGATAGGAAGAGACCCTCAGATCATGTTGGCTTGCTTGTAACTTTAGTTGTTTAACACAAAAAATGGAGGTATACCCCTGGAAAAAGAGCAATGTGTGTGTCCATGTTTCCCTCTAATCCCCCGTACCCCCCTTTTAAAAAAGGGGGAAAGAAGGATAAGTTTAGAAAAGAGGAAACGAGGGATCTCCCTCTTTTCTAAAGAGAAATTTCCTTTTTTTCCCGCCTTTCTAAAACATTCATCGTTTCCCCCTTTTCTAAAGGGGGACCAAGGGGGATTATGAGGTTACAAAAGATACCTTTATTTATTTTTATCCTTCTCTTTATTGTGGATTGTGAAAACAATCCTGGAAAGAAAATTTCAATCAAGCCTGTACTTGATAAGCGTTTAAAAGAAATCCATTCGATTCCTTTCCATGCAGGGCTCTTTATTGAACCACCATTACGTTATCTTAACCAGGAAGAGTGGCAAACAAGTATGGTTGTAGGGAAACATCATTATATATTTCCTATCGGTGAACCATTTGCCAGGAGTGTAGAAGACATGATGATGAGGGTGTTTGATAAAGTTACTGTTTTGGACGAGCTACCGAATCATGAACGAATGGAAAGGATCGGACTGGAAGCTGTTTTGATGTTGCAGTTAAAGGCATCTGAGTTGGAATTGATCGTTGAAGAATCAGTTTGGCGAGCTATCGGGAATCATTATCTATCGATTCAGGCATCATTCTTCGATAAAGATTTACAGGAAATATTTCATGAAGAGTTACGTGCAGAAGGGAAATATTTAGATTTAATTGATTACGAGACGGAAGGGGGATGGTGGAAAACCGATGGACCAAAGTACGGACCTGCCGTGGAGGATGCGATAGAAAAGATTGTCTTTAAACTTGCCCAGAAGTTAATTACATCCGGGGAACAGATCGTGAGTGATTAGTGACGGCAAAAGTATAGAGTTGGATATTTTTTTTGACAGTTTTGGAGAATTTTATTACATTATGAGCATGGAAATGGAAACTTTAACAAAAGAAAACTATTTGTATGAACTACTCAAGAAAAAGTACCACACCTCGGAAATTATACGTTCTCAGATAGCTAAAATTAAAGAAAGAATAACGGAAAAGGTAGTTCAGGAACCGGTAAAATCTTTTACCGTCAAATTTAAAGGACGGGTTATTGATAGCTCTTTTGAAAAGACCCTCAGGATTGTTTCTAAACGTTTGTTCGGTAAAGGAAAAATTGATAGCCTTTATACCCTGAGAGAACATGATCTCGTGGAAGCGAATATGACTGCCACGGTAAGTGAGGTTGAAGCGCTGATACAGTACCTGATGAAACCTCATATTGTGTTGCACTGTAAAAAAGGGATTGCCAGGGGCGCAAGTAATCTCTTGATTATCGATGAGACAGAACAAAATCAGCTTGGTAACTTTACACCGGATTATATTCACTATAACTACATTACGTATGCCGAGTCCCATGAGAAATATACCGGCAGATTAAATGATTATTTAATTTTAAACGGATTGCCTCTAACATCTGAGAAAATAGGGCATGAGCTCCGGTTCAATAAAATTGAAACGAAAAACAGGGTCTTTACCACTACAGGTCTTAAAGAGATTTATACAAACCTTTCTTTTCTCTCTTTAATCCTCAAATTAGATTTGGAACAGCATTATTTAAAGCTGAGGATCTTTAGCTTGCAGGAGAACGATCTTAGGGTGGTAGAAGAAAAGATTGATGAATTGGGTTTTTTTGCTGATATTTTTAATTACATAGCATCGGCAGATAATCCATTGTTATCGAATGAAAGTTTATTTTTAGACTTAATGAGGCTGGAGCATATTATAGAGAATAACAACTGGAAGGCGATGCCGGCATATGCTGGTTATATCTATTCCGCAGCCCAGAAATTAAACAGCCAATTTAAATTTTTGGAAGAATACAGTCTTTTTTTAACCTATGCCCAATGTATTGAAAAGTTTATTGCGAAATTAACAAAAAAATTATTCAAGCATAAATCGGATTTCCGTAGCGAACAGTATGATTTAACGGCAAATTATAACGAATTAAAAAAGCTTCCTGCCGTTGCTAACCATCCGAAGTTACAGCATAATTACCAGGAGTTATTGAACTCCTTTAGTAAGCTGCTGGCGTATTTAGACTTTTTAACCATAGGGAATACCCATACCCATGACGATGGCGCTCAGAATGTGATTGATATTGCAGGAAGATCGTCAAAGAAGTTTGCTGCCAGGATAAAAAAATATATTGAGTCTGTTTTTTCCATACAGATCGATATCTCCAAAAAACCTGTTTTTCGCCAGGATCAGGCTTTTAAGACTCAGCAGGAAGAAGATGTTCAAAAACTTATCATGAAATTTCATGAAGATTTGGGAAAAATATTGAAATTAAAAACGAGTAATGGCGAAGATGCCTTTTTAGAAGCGCGTAAAAGAGTGCCACAATTAACGAATTTATCGGATACCCTGGACCGATTAAAAGAGCTTATTAAGAATATAGAAAATAAAAAGGATATACAAGACCCCTTTAAGGCTATTTTCGCTAAATCCAATAAATTTGAAATCCTTTGCAAAGATTTAAACACTCTGGAGATTTTAGAGTCTGCCGAGAAACAAGAATTGATTTCCAGGATACTCATGGATCTACAAAAGCTCCTCTTTGATAAGCCGCTTAAAGAAAATACCTATCTTGAAATTTTACATAAGATACAATCTCTGGAAGATGGTATTATCAATAAAAGTAAATGGAACACGGAAAAGGACGCTACTGTCTATACCGTTCTATCGAAACTGAATCAAAATCCTGTTTTTAAAACTATTATCGATATCAAAATGGGTATCCAAAATATTATCGAAAAGGAGTCCCAGATTAAAAAGATCGATACCTTTAAAAATGAAGCAGAATTCTTTTCTTATAGCGCAAAAGAACTGGACGAATTTCTCCTGCAGATCGTAAAGTTTCATGAGAAATTGAAAGATACCTGCTACTATAAGAACATATCAGAATTTAAGATGTTAGAAAAAGATTTTGATTGTTTGATTGATGAGGCAAAAGAGATTGATTCCCATATTTCGTCCCATACCAGAAATAGTGGCAAAAAGGTATCGAAGGAGCCTGATATTAATATCAATTATTTAAAAAATTCTCAACTGATACGAAAAAATCTGGAAAAAGCCATTCTTCTTCTGCAGAACCAAATTACTCAAATGTATGGATTTATGCACGATATTGAAAGTAATTTACATCGGCATTCGTTTATTCAATCAGGTGTAGCAACCAGTGTCTTGTTTGATCAGATAACGTATTTACTCAGTAATATTGACGTAAGGTTAATAGATATGGATAAATCGACAGAGCGTATGTTTCAGGAAAGTGTCGATACGATATTTCATTATCAGGTAGGTGAGGCATTCAAAGAGCCGAAAAAAGAGGATATTGAAGATTTAATAAAAGAGATTGAAAAGAAGACTATTGTCAAAAAATATCAAAACCAGGAAAAGGGTTTACCCCTCTCTCAAACCTAAAAGAAACACTTTTATGCAATTTCTGCTTTTCAATTTTCGGAGATAAGAATGTAATGACTATAGTATATGAGTACGAGAGGCTTCCTCTGGCCGATCTAACCGCGCAAAAAGCGCTGAATCAAAGAACCGGATCAGGGAGCAGCATATCGGCAGAAAACATTTTGCAGGATCAGGAAGATGCGATGATGGTGCTTGAGTTTGCCGGTGTGAAGGTAGATTTCTGTCCGGAAAATATCATTGAAGCGAAAGAGAAGTATATGATTGAAACGCAACCCATGAATGCGGCGGTATCGCAATCTCCTGAAGCTTTACGTTCCGGTATGAGACAAAAAGGCTTCCGAAAGCCACACTACACTAAACTTTTAATATCTGACAATTGCTTCATTTTCCAAGCGGCCTGTTGCTTACCGTTAAAAATCATTGCTGCTAGCTTTGACGGAAAATCTGTTTCGGGAAGAACTCTGTTTTCCAATCATTCAGAGGAAAAAGGAGGAAAATTGGTGTATGAATTTACCGGCAGCGGCAAGGAAATCATTGTAGATCTAAAACGGGGAGAGAGTACAAGGGCACAACGCCTTATGTTTAGTCTGAACTGTGCATCATAGCCAGAGAAACCATGTCATAAGGTGTAAAGTTGAGGAAATAATTTTTAAGATATATTATATCTTTTGTAACCTCATAGTAATCCCCCTTGGTCCCCCTTTAGAAAGCTTATCCTTACCCACAAGTCAGGGGAGAATTTGAAGTTTTGTAATAAAGTCTGGATAGGGTGGCACGGACAAACTCGTTTGTCCGTGCCTGTTGAGTGCACACAGGGATAGAAAAGAAAAAACACTGACAAACAGAGTTTGTCAGCGCCACCCAAACGGCTTAAACGGTTTTTTATAAGCATCCTAAGCTATGTCTCTTGGTTATTTTAAAGATGTGGGTAAGGATAAGTTTAGAAAAGGGGGAAAAGGTAAAAATCTTTTTCATGGAAGATGCATGTAATCCAGATTATTTTAAAATACTCTTCACCTCTTACCCCCATAAAACTATCGAATTTCTCCCTTTTCTAAAGGGGGATCAAGGGGGATTATAAGAGATTCTACAGGATACTATAATTTATAGAGTACCGTGAAGCATTGATGTTTTTTGTATGGACGGAAATAAAAAAATTCCCTGGAGGGTTATCCTTCTCCAGGGAATTTTTTATTGTATTCCTGCACGGTTTAAAAAACTTTTAAATCCATTCTTCGGATAAGATATTTCCTTCCAGGCCGACAACAACCTGTTTAACGGGAATCTTACGGGAAGCTTTTTCAGCTCCTTCCTTCGCAATTTGAGCAAGTCCGAAACAACAGGGCACCTGCATAATGATAACGGTCAAGGTATTGATTTTTGCATCATCAATCAATGACTTTATCTTCTCAACGTAAACCTCCTGATCTGAATCAAGTTTTGGACAGGCGATTCCTATGCTTTTCCCTTTCAGATAATCCTTATGGAAATCACCGAGCGCAAAGGCTGCACAGTCTGCTGCCAGCAACACATCTTTTCCCTGAAAATAAGGCGCTTGAGGAGAAACTAAATGCATCTGTATCGGCCACTGCCTTAATTGAGAAGGGCGTTTTCCTGAATCGTTACCCTCTTGATTTGTTTTCTCGCTAAAATCCATCGTTCTTGACCCTGGACATCCACTCATTTTGTAACCTCCTGTAAAAATTTTTCTTCTAATTCAACAATAAACCTCTCATATTTCCTCGGCAGTTCATCTCCCACCGAGGCATCTGCTTCATTACACTTTCGGAACATTTCACCAACCTGCGTCACGGATAGCTGGCGATCGATCCACGGATAAAGAATCTCGTCTTCCTTTTTAATATGTTGTGTCAATAGGTCCCTATAAGCAAGAATATGTTCTTTAATCTGAGCCTTATTGCCCTTTTCAGCGCCTTCAACAACTTGCCGTATATGGCCTCTTCCTATATCGTGATCCTTAAACATAACCTGGATAATTTCCGCTTTATCATCAACGTATTTAAACAAGATATCCTCTTCTTTCATATGATGGTATTTGTCAGCATACGTACGGATAAAGTCTACACATTTTAAAACCAAATCCTTATCCACCTTGATGCTTGTTTCAACATACTCTACAATAGAGGGAATCAAAGCCAGGAGCCGCTTAATGAGTACATGTTCATCCACAAGTTTTTTGACCGGTGGTGAATAGCTGATTTTCTTTGGGGCTGATTTTTTTGTCAGATCTACCTTAGGTTCGGAAACATTCCGCTCCGGATAGATGGCTTTTTCTATTCTGTACATCAACGTAGCTTCTTGCTGAGGATCAAGATTGTGAATTCCAACTACATCTTTGAGAAGGCAGCTTCCCACTGAGCAGGGAACACAACCGATACCGTATTCATCAAGAATACGACCTACTTCCGGATAGGTATCGATGATTTGTTTTATCTCTTTATTTAGTACTTTGTCCAAAAAGATCCTCCTTGTGTTATGGGTTTCAATGCTAAATTATAATCATAATCTAAATTAAAATTATAGCGAATACCTATGATTTATGTCAAGCAAAGAAATCTACCGCCTTAAAAGGTAATAGAGCTGGCCATAAGAATTTAAATCTCCTGCTTCAGACATCGCCTGGTTGCCAATTCCAAAGTAAACATCGGCTCTGGCGGCAGTCTGAATTGCACTTCCTGTATCCTGATCCAAAACGAAGAAGGATTTTGCAGGCCCTTTTTTCTTCCGAAACTGCCAGAATCCTTTCGATTTTTTTGGTTCGATAACAGCAAAGGCCAGCCCCCCTGCAGGGAAAACCGCCTTATCTGTAGCAATACTCCTCATAGGGGTGACGGGCACCCCTATGGAACCGTAAGGAACGGCGTAGTTTACCACTTTAAAAAAGATATAACGATCGTTTTTCTTAAGATAGGAATCCAACTCATCGGGATGTTGCTCAAAGTATTGTATAAGATTAGAAAGGGTCAAATCCTCTTCCGGAATTTTTCCATCCATAACCAGGAGACGTCCAAGACTGGTATATTTGTGGCCTGAATCGGCTCCGTATCCTACATAGATCTTTTCTCCTGACGGGAGTTTGATTTGTCCTGAACCCTGAACTTGAATAAGGTAGGCATCGAGTTTTGACCTCAGGTAGGCAATTTCATTTCCTCGTAAGAGATTTCGTTCCTCAATTTCACGTCGTGTATAGTACGGTTTTCTGAAATCGGCCGGAACTTTATACAGGGGGTAACGAAATTCTCCTGTTGGTGTAAGATTCCCATCATAAATGGGAGTTCCATAACCAGTAAAATGTACCTGCCCCTCATATTTTTCCCCTATAGCCTGAAAGACCCTGAAGTTTTTGATGACAAATTCATTAAGATCTTCTGTATTTCGGCTGTTAACAAGACCTTCCCGAAAGAGTCTTAAGGTATCTTCCAGATTTTGATTTGAGAATTCTTCCATATGGAAACCATGAGGATTGAACTTAACCTTCTGAAAGTAGTTCAGGCTATTATCTATTGAATTTAAAAGAGTATGTCTGCTGTAATCATCTTTAAAATCAGGGAGTAATCTTGGATCGGTAATCTCTACCAATGTATCGCCGGATTCTCTGGGCACAAGATAGGGTCTCCTCTTAAACATTGCACAACCTGATCCCAGAATTGTGAATAAAAGTATCAACGACAGCAAGCCTTTAAAAATATATCTTTTTGATCTCATAATAGTATGTTTCCTCTAACTAAAAATTTTGATTTAATCGGGAACGATTGAATCAGTGAAAGAATAAAAATCCGCAGAAGGTATTAAAATCATTGTACAGGTATAGGAATTTTTGTGGTAGTTCCGCAAATTACATGGTATAGGTAAATGATATAAAATTCTCACTTTAAACCTTGGAATACCTGTTTTTTAGGCAGTATTTTATACTTCTTATCCTGGAGAATCAAAGGAAAAATAAATAGGTATTCCGTTGCTGCTTTCATGCTTTTCCCGCAATAAGAATTATTTTGATTGACAAATATCAAATACCTGAAGTAGAATTGCTCAGCGTATTATACGATGTTCTTTTTATGATAAATTAATTACATATATTACAGGTTATTCTCCACAAGTATGTGGATGAGCAAAAGGGAATCCATATCCTGTTTCATGAAATGGGATGAGGAGCGGACCCGCCGCTGTAGCCGGGAACGAAAATCACAGTGCCACTGTCCTGGATAAAATAGGATGGGAAGGAGTGATAAGTAGGATGATCCGGGAGCCAGAAGACCTGCCTGTAATTGCTTCACGTAGTCTTCGATGGTAAAGAAGGTGAAGGGTATAAGAGTAGCTGTAAATTCCAGATTGCATGGCCGGCTAAGAATTTGAGGCAGGTTTTTTGTGTTATCTGCGCAGTTTGTGGTTTCTCATTGTATGTCTTATGGGCGTTTTACGTTGCCCATGCGTATAAAATAAAACCCATATCTTCTCCGGGAGGATATGGGTTTTTTGTTTTTATACGGAGTAATTTTTGTATTGGGAAAAGGTATACGCTATGCATATAACAGAGGGAATTTTACCTCCTCAATGGGTTTTTACATGGTTTGCTGTATCAACCCCTTTTGTGGGAGTTGGAATATATCAGGTAAAACGAAAGAAAAAAACGGTACCCGGGTATCTGCCTTTGGCAGGCATGCTGGGAGCGGCTGTATTTGTCTTCTCATGCTTTCCCATTCCGGTAATTGCCCTGAATGGAATGGCGACATCTCATCCTTGTGGCACTGGTATGAGTGCGGTGTTACTAGGACCTTTTGTGAGTGTTTTTATAGCAGCTATTGCGTTACTTATTCAAGCCTTATTTCTTGCTCATGGCGGATTAACAACCCTCGGTGGAAATGTCTTTTCCATGGGTATTCTGGGCTCTTTTTCCGGTTACTTTGCATTTAAAACAGCGCAGCGATGCGGATTGAGTTTATTTTGGTGCGGGTTTCTGGCCGGAGTAATTTCCGATCTATTTACGTATTTCGGTACTTCTCTTGAATTGGGATTGCTTGTGATTCATAAAGGGGGATCGTTTTTTAGAGCGGTTGCAGAGATTTTCGGGATGTTTATGATGACCTCGCAAGGGGTTCTTTGTATTGTTGAGGGTATTGTGGTGGGGTTTGTGCTGGTCTTTATTTATAAAAGAAGACCGGGTATTTTGTTAAGTCTCGGGATAATCAAGGATGATACAAAACCGATTCAGATATAAAATAATAAGCCTCTTTCTTGTTTTTATACTCTGGATACCCTTATCCAGGACAGTATGTGCAGAGGAACATCAGGAAAAAACAGATGAAGGGGCAACTCCAACACAAGCAGAAGAAGAGGTCTGGACGGGTATTGATGTAAGTATCGTGGGCAAATATGCAACGAAGTACGGTCATCCCCCCCGTGACCCTTATATCAATACCGATAAAGGTGATTTACTCCTTTTTGTATTTACTATTTCCGGAGTGATCGGTGGATTTATTATCGGTTTTAATGTGCGTAAGCTTTTTTATGAGAAGTAATGTAAAGAATATCTTCCGTTTTATGTAATTAAATATTTAATATTTATATTTAGGAAATTCAAAGTTTTTCATGATGCCGTTAACCCACCCCTAACCCCTCCCAAGAGGGGAATAAAAGCTAGTCCTCGACCCGATCGGGGAAAGTCCCCTCTTGGGAGGGGTTAGGGGTGGGTAAAAAGAAATGTCATTGGATTTTGTCTTTTAAAACCCGACTTAATTTAGTGGAGCCGTGGGCTGATGGGATTTTTACACCATACCTTTTCTGAAGTATACGCACGCAGAAATAATTGGTTAACAAGGGTTGATATACGCGTAAAGTTGTTGTATATCATTTCATTGCTTTCAATAAATGTATTGGCAAAGAATATCTCTGTCCCATTATTTTTTCTCTTCACATCGTTTGTTTTGATCCTTTCCATAAAAGTTCCTTTTCCCGTAATGATTCGAAACTTACTCCTGCCAATGTCATTGGCGATTTTCATTCTGCTTATGAAGGGCTTGCATGAGGGCGAGAGGGTGTGGATGTCCTTTTCATTCATCGGGTACAAAGTGGCTTTGAAAGAAGAAGGGTTGTGGAGTGGTATCCATATCTGTTCCAAGGTGCTTGGTGGTGTTTCACTCGTAATGCTCCTTTCTTTTACCACAACAATACGTCAACTGTGTACTGGTCTGAAATGGTTTCGTATACCCAATACCGTTATTGAATTATTGTCTTTTATGTACCGTTATATTTTCCTGTTCCTGGATGAGGTTGCCACGATATGGATTGCTCAAAAATCGCGGCTAGGTCATGCATCGTGGAAGAAGATGATACAATCGTTTGGAATATTGGGAGGCATGCTTATCATCCGCGCCTTTGAAAGATCAGAGCGAACCTGTGAGGCTATGCAGGTAAGGGGTTATAAAGGAGATGGTATATTGATGTTGAACTTATCGCCGTGGAGAAAAAGAGAATATTTCTTTACGACAGGAATACTTCTTCTTGTGCCTCTTCTTGTTTACGCAGGGACTATACCCGTATGGTAATAATGCAAATCAGGAATATACGGTATCACTATCATGACGGAACACAGGCATTACAGGGCGCTTGTATGGATATTATGAAAGGAGAATTTTTAGCTGTACTGGGCCCGAATGGATCGGGAAAAACAACCCTGTTAAAACATCTCAATGGTCTCTTAAAACCCCGGTCAGGCGAGATACTGCTTGAGCAAAAGCCTTTGGCTCACTACTCATCCAGAGAAATATTTCAACGAGTGGGTATCGTATTCCAGGACCCAAATGACCAATTGTTTGCTCCATCAGTATGGGATGACGTAGCGTTTGGACCGATGAATCTGGATCTCTCAAAAAAGGAGATTATCCACAGGGTAGATGAAGCATTGTCGCTGGTAGGTATGACGCCATATGCAGACAGGGCAATCGATGCCTTAAGTTTCGGGCAAAAGAAGCGGATTTGTATTGCCGGGGTACTTGCAATGAGACCAGAGATACTTGTTTTGGATGAGCCTACTTGCGGGCTTGACCCCGCCGGTGTGACTTCTATTATGACCTTGCTGAAAGAGTTGAACAGGAAGCATGGCATTACAATCATTATGGCCACAAATACCGTCGATTTAGTGCCAGTGTATATGGACAGGTTAGCAATTATGCGCCATGGTAATGTGCTCAGAGTGGATACTCCTGAACAGGTGTTTTCAAATACCGATGAGATAAAAGCGGCTTGTCTGGAACTTCCTCAAATTGCGCAATTAATGCAGCTTTTAAGAGACGAAAATAATATCTCCATGAGCAGCTTACCACTTACAGTAGGAGAGGCAAGAAAATTTTTGATAGATAAGTTCTGTATACATTCTCATACGACATCTTCCTGAAAGAAATTATGTTTAAAGGTCACGGCGGAGATATAAAACCTATTGCGGATTACGTGAACGGCAACGTTAGCGTACAGAGGAGAAACCATGGTATCCTCGACTTTAGCGCAAGTATTAATCCTCTTGGATATCCGGAAAATGTCCGAAAGGTCATAGGGGAAAATTTTGATGATATTGTACATTATCCTGATATTGATTGCTCCAGCTTACGGGAATATATTGCCCGGAAGATTGGGCATCTTGCTGATGAGGTTATTGTAGGGAACGGTTCTACGGAATTATTTTACCTCATCCCCCGCTCATTACAACCAGCGCGGGGGATTATTTTTCAACCTACCTTTAGCGAGTTTGCCGAGGCATTACAGTGCAGCCACACGGGAGTAACTCATCATGTATTGAAGGAAGAGGATAATTTTCGCTTTGAATATCACCAGGAGTATTTTCGTGATAACAAGGCAGGGATAGTCTTTTTGTGTAATCCTAATAATCCTACAGGACTATTGATAGAAAAGACTGTTCTTCTGGATATGATAAGGCGGCATCACGATATAACATTTGTTATAGATGAGGCGTTTATAGATTTTGTTGATGAGCCTGAAAGATACCATGTTATCCACGAGGCAGGCATGCTGCGTAATTTGATAGTGGTCAGATCGCTTACAAAATTCTACGGTTTCCCTGGCCTGAGAATCGGGTATTTGGTTGCCCATGCGGATTTGGTGAAACAGATGATGAAATACAAGGAGCCGTGGTCGGTAAATGCCCTTGCCCAATGCGCTGCTCTGGCTGCCCTGGAAGATGGAGCATTCATTTCCAGAAGCAGGGAATTTATGCTGAAAGAACGGGTATTTTTATTGAACGAATTGACGGGTATCCATGGGCTTGCGCCGTATGAACCCACGGCTAATTATATCCTTGTTAAGATTAAGAAAAGGGATATGACCTCTTCTCTGTTGCGTGAACAATTATTGGAGTACGGCATTGCCATTCGCGATTGCTCTAACTTTACGGGACTAAGCGATAAGTATTTTCGGGTGGCGGTAAGGACAAGAGAAGAAAATGAGCGGCTCATTACGGCAATGAAAAACGTATATGAAAAATAAATCCATTATGGTACAGGGTACGGGTTCTCATGTGGGCAAGAGTATTCTTGCATGCGCCCTGTGCCGTATCCTGAAACAAGACGGGTATCGGGTTGCGCCGTTTAAAGCCCAAAATATGGCCTTAAACTCATTTGTAACGAAAGACGGGAAAGAAATGGGAAGGGCGCAAGTAGCACAAGCAGAAGCAGCAGGTGTTATCCCCAGGGTGGAGATGAACCCGATACTCCTGAAACCTACCGGAGACTGCGGTTCCCAGGTCATTGTTATGGGTAAGCCGGTAGGGAATATGACAGCTAAGGAATATTATCAAAAAAAGAATGAATTCATTTCAATCGTACAAGAAGCCTATGATACCTTAAAAACTGAATTCGATATTATTGTTATTGAAGGAGCGGGAAGCCCTGCCGAAATAAATCTGAAGGATGGCGACATTGTGAATATGGGTATGGCACGGATGGTATCAGCCCCTGTATTACTGGTAACAGATATTGACCGGGGCGGCGCTTTCGCATGGATTGTCGGGACATTGGAATTATTAACTGCGGATGAGAGAAATTTCGTGAGAGGTATTGTTTTTAACAAATTCCGGGGAGACAAGAGCATATTAAAGCCCGGACTCGATATGCTTGAAAGTCGTATCAATAAGCCCGTTGTTGGTGTAATTCCTTATATCCACAACCTGAGTATAGATGACGAAGATTCCGTATCGCTTGAGTATAACAACGGTAATGATATCAATAAAGAGCGTTATGATATTGATATTGCAGTAATCAAACTGCCCCGCATATCAAATTTCACGGATTTCAATATATTTACCCATGAGAAGGATGTGAGATTGAGATTTGCAGAGAGAGCAAACGATATTGGCAAGCCGGACTTGCTTATTATTCCAGGTACAAAGAACACCATAGAGGATTTACTATTTCTGCAGGAAAGAGGCATTTCTGAAGAGATTATCAAACTGTCAAAATATGGGACAATGATAATGGGTATTTGTGGTGGATATCAGATGCTGGGAGGGCAAATTCGTGATCCATATCATGTAGAGTCATCCAGGGATAGTATTCAGGGTTTAGGTTTGTTACATACGATAACCACCTTTGCCAGGGAAAAGCATACCTATCAGGTGAAGGCTCATATGGTAAAACACGAGGGATTCTTCCCTGTAGATAATGCATTAACAGGATATGAGATCCATATGGGAGAGACAACCTATAATAGCCATAATTCTGTTAGATACTTTGCAAGGATTACTGAACGGGCAGGAGAGGATGTAGATGTATGGGATGGATGTATTTCTGCCGATGGCAATGTAATAGGTACTTATATTCACGGTATCTTTGATAATGATGCATTCCGGTCCGGGCTTATTGATTATCTGAGATGGAAAAGAGGCTTAACATCATCAAATGGCCGTCAGGTAAATTTTAAAAATATAAAAGAGCACCGATACAACGAATTGGCCGATATTGTCCGCAGGAATATAAATATGGGCTTAATATACAGCATGTTGAACCATATCCAGGAATTGTAGGGGCGAACCTTGTGTTCGCCCCTACAGATAACGATTTTGAAAGGGGCATATTGTGTAGCGCATAACATTATATAAATTATACATACAGGTATTCCGATATATCTATCGGGATAAAAAGGGAATCCCAACCCCCATTTTAAACGACTCCATAAATTGATCATTTTTTATCTGTGTAATCTGCGTAATCTGTGGTTTCAAAGGGGAGAAAAGGGAACGGTACCGCCGCTGTATTCGGTGACGAATGTTGCAAGAGCCACTGGAAAGCCGTTTAAACGGCTTCCCGGGAAGGCGCAACGAGTAGGATGATCCGCAGTCAGAAGACCTGCCTGTCATGTTTTGCTGAGAAACTTCTTCGTAGTAAAGGAGGTGAAGCGTTGCGATTGGTCATTTGAACCCGTCTCTTCTCATACGAAGGAACGGGTTTTTTTATTTCAATAAAAGTGCGTTTTAAAATTATTGCTGAGGCCATTGACCTTATCCGTGTTTATCCGTGTCCATTAGTAGTTAAGCTTATTTAATAACAGCTCGGATACAAGGGAATCCCATAAAAAGGAGCTGCCCCGCAACTGTAACCGGCGACGAAATCTGCAATGAGCCACTGGAGAGCCGTTTAAATGGCTTTCCGGGAAGGCGCAGAAAGTAGGTAGACCCGGGAAGCCAGGAGACCTATTCGAACAATCTAAGAGTAATTCTTATTTTCGAGGGGAAAAGAAGAATGAGCATGAAATGTTTATGCATTATGTTCCTGGTTTTTTCTCTATTGATTTCATACTGCTATGCCGAAGAAAAGACGGCAGAAGAACTTATCAGGGAAAATGAAGATTTGAAAAGAGAATTGCTGGAGTTAAGAAAACAGGTTTTAGAAAGCCGCACTACAGCAAGTTCTGTCCAGACCACAATGCCCTCACAGCCTCCTTCGGAGAGAGAAGATACAGAGTCGGTGAAAAGCCTGCCAGGAAAAGATGCTTTTGCAGATGAATACAATATTACAGACCAACGTTTTAAAAAACCAAAACCCCATAATCCAGAATATGATTCAGGATCATCATCCCAAAGACTTATATTTAGGGGCGAGATTGTTCAGAACACTGTATTACAAGATAAACCAATACAGAATGAAGGTAAGGATAAGAATCAGGATGAGGTTAAGAGCGAGGATCAGGATCACGATGAAACGAAGGATGAAAACAAACCAGAAAATGAAGATAAAGAAGGATGTGTGAATAAGGGAGAAGATAAAAAAGAAGAAAGGGAAGGTGAGGGTAAGAGTAGGAATAATGAGGAATTTGTTATCACTCCTACAAGGACAAAACAATTATTAAAGAACACCGGCAGCTCTGTATCTGTTATTACCAGTGAGGATATAAAAAATAGCAAGGCCCCGATGCTCCTGGATGTATTACGCCGTGCTCCCGGACTTGAAGTAGCAAGAACGGGTGGAATAGGGGGAACTACCGGCATGTTCATACGGGGCGCATCTTCTGCCCAGACACTCGTTTTTGTCGATGGTGTCCAGATGAATAGTTCCACAACCGGCGCATATGATTTTGCAAATCTTACGACAGATAACATTGAGAGGGTTGAGATCCTGCGCGGTCCGCAAAGTACCTTATACGGCTCTGAAGCGATTGGCGGCGTCGTCAGCATTTTTACCAAAAAGGGCGCAGGTGATACTGCCGTTACTGTAGGGACGGAATATGGGATGCGTGATACCTACAGAGAGAACGTTCATATCTCCGGTGGAAAAGAAAAATTCGATTATGCCCTGGGCGCTTCATATCTGAAAACTCATGGTATTTCTTCTGCCAGCAATGGGGATGAAGCGGATGGTTATGAGAATTTTACCGGCTCTACACGGGTAGGGTGGAATTTTATGGATGATGGAAGGGTCGATGCAACGATGAGGGCAGCCCATTCAGATTTGGAATATGACGCATTTCAATTCGGCGTCGGTCCGGTGGATGATTCCGACCGGCGCCTTACAACAGATGAGGTCCTTTTTTCTACAAAGATCAAGAAAACATTTTTTGATATCTGGACCCCTTCGTTTCTCATTTCTGTTAATGATACGGAGTTAAAAGGCTTTGACCCTACGGATGCATCAGGAGAGTTTCGTATACCTACACGGACCTGGAGGCTGGAGCATCAATCAGATTTTACATTATTTGACATTGATACGATAACCTTAGGGTATGAGTATGAGGTGCGGGAAGGTGAAAACGTTGGCAATTTTGATAAAAGATTCTGGAACAATTCTGTTTTCTTCCAAAATCAGTTAGAACTGTTTGAATCATTTAACTGGACAGCCGGGTTCCGTTACGATGATTACAGCACGTTCGGGAATAATCTCACCTATCGAACAACGGTATCGTATGGCATTGAGGAGATCGGTACCCGGTTCCACGGATCATGGGGGACGGGTTTCCGGGCGCCGAGTTTGAATGAGCTCTTTTTCCCGTTCTTTGGTAACCCCAATCTTAATCCGGAAGAGAGTAAGGGCTGGGACTTCGGTATTGAGAAGGAAATCATCAAAGAGAAACTAACCATTGACGTTACGTATTTCGAGAACGATTTTACCAATTTGATCACTGCCGCAGTACAACCTGACGGAAGTTTTCTGGCAGAAAATGTAGCCAGGGCAGAATCAGAGGGGGTTGAGGCAACGGTAACATACAGGCCTCTCACTAAGCTTTCATTGACCGGGACGTATACATATACCGGGACGACGGATAAGGGGAAAGATCAGCAGTTACCCCGCAGACCCAGAAATAGGGCAACTCTTGGTATTCATACGCAACCTCTCGAACGATTGAATATCAATGTAACCGGAGTTATAGTGAGGGACAGGATAGATAGCGATGGCAGTGAAATGGATAACTATTGGACCGTTGATCAGGCGACCCGTTACGATATTACCCGGTTGATGACTGCATATATCAGGTTTGAAAACCTCTTTGATTATGATTACGAAGAGGTAACGGGCTTTAGCTCGTTTGGTTTTACAGCATATGGAGGATTGGAATTTAAGTTCTAAAGGAGGAACAAAAATTATGAAACACTTCGGTAGAGTAGCAGGAAGTTTTATCTTTTTCATTTTTTTATCAACGGCATTTTGTGCTCATCGAAATGTAATGATAGAGATTGATTATGGAGGATTACATCAGAATCTCGAGGTAGAAATACCATGGAAACAAGGTATTACCGTGCTGGAGGCGCTTCAATCTGTTGCAAAGGTAGAAACACAACAAAAGGGTGAATATTTTTTAGTTACCTCTATTGATAAGGTAAAGGGGCAAGCTGGCAACAAAGTATGGTATTACCATATCAACGGTAAACATGCGACATCCTTTGCAAATACCTGTGTTCTCAATGAGGGTGACCGTATGAGATGGGAATACACAAAGGATGTTTGCTCCCGCATGGTAAATAAGGAAGTTTGTGAATAATGTCAATAGGGATGCAAAGAGATGTCCAAAAGGTACTATTATGTCCATCGCTATGGAGAAACAATGGAAGTACCTTAATCCCCCTTGATCCCCCTTTAAAAAAGGGAGAAATGTGTGAGTGTTTTAGAAAAGGGAAACGCGTGAGTGTTTTAGAGAAGGGGAAAATGCAAGAGGGGGAAATACAAGAGAGAAACAGAAGAAGGGAGAGTATAAAAGAGGGGAAATAAAAAAGGGAATCCATAACTCTTTAATTCCTCTATCCCTTTAGAAGAGGAAATTTTCCCCCTTTTTTAAAGGGGGATTAAGGGGGATTATCCCTTTGCTTTACTCTGGACTTTGGTTCACTTGCTTGCAATGACCGCTAACCGGTAACCTTTTAAGAGGATGCTGATCAATGAGAAGATATGCAATTTTCATACTGTTTATCATATTTACTTCTTACCTGCCTTCTCCTCGTGCAGAAGAAACGAGGCCTTTGAAATATACCTTTATCGTGGGAAACTACCTTACTCCTACCGTTATTAAGGCAATAAAAAATACCTGGAAAGAGTACCCGCTCCTCAAAAATTATATAGACTTTGAGCTGATAAGCACTACCGATCTGGATTCCGGTTTCAATCCTCATGAGATTGAAGATGCTGATGTCGTTGTTATCGACATTATGGGGATACGGATTTCAACCGCAACACAAGCTGGTTTTGATCAGGAGGCAATTAAGAAGGCTATTTCCCGCGGGGCGCGTATATTGCCCATAAACCACTCAGCCGGATTAGATAAGGAGTACATCGAATTAGGGCTTACGTATGATGAAGAATTCCGTTCGTATTTTGACTCTGGTGGGATAGCGAATTTCCAGAATATGTTGCTATTCTCTCTGAAGAAATATGCCGGAGTTTCCGGGATAAAGACAGAGCCGCCAAAGAAGTTATTAAAAAATGGCTACTATCATCGCCATAACTCACAAGGGATGTTTTTTGAGACATTTGAGGAATACGAGAGATGGTATAAGGAAAAAGGCTATTATAAGGGAGATGCAAAATGGGTCGCAGTCCTGACCTATTCATCATTCTGCGAACAGGGACAAAATCAGGTGGAGGATGATATAATCCGTATTCTTGAGGAAAAAGGATTGAATGCCTTTGTAGCGTTCGGGTATCCCGAAGGGGCCGCAGTTGAGAGACTTCTGGTAAATTCTGATGGGGCTCCGAGGGTTGCCGGTATACTCTCTTTTTTATTCCGCTTTTCAGATTTCAAGGCTGTGAATTCGCTGGAAAAATGCGGAGTACCAATAATCAATTTAATTACGCTGTATGGGAAGGACGGGAAGACATGGGAGAACGACCCCGAAGGTCTGAGCTCTTTGGAAGTAAGCTGGCAGTTGGCAATTCCTGAGATTGCGGGGCTTATTCAGCCTACCGTTGTTTCGTACCGTATCCGTGAAAAGGATGATGAAACGGGTTTCTTTGCTGAGGAGCGAAAGCCTATACCGGAACGTATTAACCGGGCTGTTAATCGCATACGTGCCTGGATCAATTTGCAGGAAAAAAGTAACAGGGAGAAAAAGATAGCGATATTCTACTGGAATTATCCGCCAGGAAAACAGCACATTGGCGCCAGCTATTTGAATGTTTTTGCCAGTATTGACACTGTCTTAAAGAGGATGAAGGATGAAGGATATGATATTGGTACTGAAGCAATTGATGAAGAAATACTCCTTGAAAATTCCCTGAGATACGGGAGAAACATTGGGAATTGGGCGCCGGGAGAACTTGATGAAATGGTAAAGTATGGGAAGTGCGTATTGCTGCCACTGGAAGATTACGGGAAGTGGACCAGAAATTTGCCGGTAAATTTTATCAAAGAGGTTACCGCGGATTGGGGGCCGGTTGAAACATCAAATGTTATGATATGGACCGATCCGAAACAGAAGAAAAAGTATATGGTTATCCCTGCGGTAAGGCATGGGAATGTAGTTATCCTGCCACAGCCCGTAAGGGGTTGGATGGAGGATACCGAGTCCATGTTTCACAGCGAAGATCTGTCCCCGCACCATCAATACGTGGGGGTTTATGCATGGCTGAAGTACGGTTTTGGCGTTGATGCCGTTATTCATTTTGGCACTCACGGTACGCATGAATGGCTGCCAGGAAAAAGTGGTGGTCTTTCGGGGGATGATGCGCCGGAGGCGTTGATTCAGAATTTGCCGGTAATTTACCCTTATATTGTAGATGATGTTGGCGAGGGGCTTGTTGCGAAACGAAGAGGCTCGGCAGTTATCGTAGACCATATGATTCCACCCTTAAAAAAGGGAGGACTGTATCATGAATATGCTGAGCTTGAAGAGATGATAAGCAGCCATGATCAGGCCCTTGAACAGGGCGCCGGGCATGCAGGGCAGTACCAGGAAAATATCATAAAAAAAGTAAAAGACTTAGGGCTTGATAAGGATATAAATATCAGTGAATACCTGGCGCAGGGAGATACCAACAGCTCCCCCTTTCCTAAAGGGGGATTAGGGGAGATTACCCATGATGAAACAAGAAATAATTATGAGGCGGGAAGCAATTCCCGCAAATTTGACCATGAGGTTATTCACGAGATTGAAGAATTTCTTAAAGAAATGAAACAGTTGAACATGCCATATGGACTGCATACCTTTGGCAATGCGCCTGATGAACCCCTTCGTTCGTCCACCATTCAGGCGATACAGGAAGTTATGAAAGATATCTCTGCCGTTGAGTTAGATAAAAATATTCAGGAAGGCGCGAAGCGTGAGCTGTCCGGCATGATGAAGTCTATGAATGGACAATTTATCACGACCGGGACAGGAAATGACCCTGTAAGGAACCCGGACTCTTTACCGACGGGGAAAAACTTTTATGCCTTTAATCCCGAAAAGATTCCAAAAAAAGAGGCATGGCAGGTAGGTGTAAAATTAACCAAAGAACTGCTTGAGACGTATCGGGCGAAACACCATGGTAGCTATCCCGAAAAACTGTCATTTGTTATATGGGGCACAGAGACGATACGTCACGAAGGTATACTGGAATCCCAGATACTCTATTTACTGGGAGTTGAGCCCATCTGGAATGAGTGGGGAAAGGTAACAGGAATCAAGGTTATACCAAAAGAAGAGTTAGGCCGTCCGCGAATCGATATCGTCGTCTCCTCTGCAGCAGAAGAGATGTTTGGGCAGTTGACTCACTACATCGATCAGGCCGTTCAACTGGTAAAGAAGCTTGATGAAGAGGATAATCTGGTCCGGCAACATATCATGGAACTAACCGGGAAACTGGTTCAACAAGGCTGGTCTCAAAAGAAGGCTGAACAATATGCTGCCATAAGGATCTTTGATGAAGCACCCGGTCGTTACGATTTGAATGTCTCACGAATTGTAAGTGCAAGCGGAACCTGGGAGGATGATTCCGTGGTGGCAGAGGAGTATCTGAAACGAATGAGCCATGGTTATGGAAACGGTTTGTGGGGAGAGCCAATGGAAGAGGTCTATAAGATGGTATTGAGTGGAACCAGGATGGTAATCCACAGCCGTTCTACCAATGTTTACGGGACACTTGATAATGATGACTTTTATATGTACGCCGGGGGGCTTGCTGCAGCAATTCGGGAACTGGATGGAAAATCCCCTGGTCTGGTCGTTACAAATATCATGAACCCGGCAAAGCCGGAGATGACGCCGATTGATAGAATGATGGGTATGGAGTTGCGGTCCCGCTACTTGAATCCCGAATGGATTGAGGGGATGAAACAGGAGGGATTTGAAGGGGCCAATAAGATGTCTGAATTTGTTGAGAACATGTGGGGCTGGCAGGTCACCGTACCTGAAACAATAGATAATGCCCGTTGGGAACAGACATTTGAAGTCTACGTCGAAGATAAATACGGGATGGATTTAAAAGAATTTTTCGGCAAGAAAAACCCCTATGCTTATCAGGCCCTTACCGCCCGCATGCTGGAGGCTGTACGGAAGGATTATTGGCATCCCGCGGAAGAGGTAAAACAAACCCTGGCGAAGGAATATATGGAAACGGTACTAGAGCATGGTGTATCCTGTTGTGAGCATACCTGCAATAATCCGGCTTTTCAACACTATGCAATGGACGTTTTGAGTGCATCGGGTCTTATAAATCCTGAAATCCTGGCTCAATATGCTGAGGTTTTAAAAACCGCTACAGGGAAAACACTCAATGAGCGGGAGGCAGAGATGAATAAGCTTGTTCAGTCTCAGGTACCACAATTGAGTAAAGCCGAACAGATGGTTCCTTCTTTATACCCCTCATCTTCAGTTAATCCTCCTGATCCCTCCTCTTCTCATTCCCCGTTACCCCCCTTACCCTCCTTTAGTAATCCCCCATTACCCCCCTTTAGTGAAAGGGGGGAAGGGGGATTAGGGGCGTTAGGAAGAGAAGATAAAAGGGAATTAGAAGATTTAGGAGAACAAGGAGAGACGGAGGTATCTTTAGACGGAAAGACAGAAGTTGTGAATGGATTCGAGATGGAGGGGGTAAAGGCCGGTGAAGATACAGGAGAGGCACGTCGCAGCATATCCTCTTCCGGAGATGCACCGAATAAGCCGTGGTTTGCTATGATAATAGCATTAGGATGCATCGGTTTCTTTTTTTATGGATGGGTAAGGAAGAGATTTTAATGGGGTTCGCCGTTTAGGTATCAGGCTAAAGATAGGTAGCTGACAACAAATCTTTGTATCGTTTTCATTATGAGCGAAACACATTTTCTTTACTTTCTTATACAGGGAGCTTTGGGATATCCATCTTGTTCCCAAACTCTTCCCCATTTACATGAGGACATGGTTTGGGAACACGCGTATACGGGAAACTCTGTTTCCCGATGAAACTCGAAACAGAGTTTCGAGGCAATTGTGTTCCCAAACAGACAGACTGGGTCAAATGGACATTTTTTGTTCATATATAGACTTATTAATTTATACACTACAATGTACTGTATAGAAAATGCGGTTAAAGGCTCATTTGACCCAGTCTGAGAGTTTGGGGGAACAAGATGCTCCTGGCAAGATGCTTATACGCCAATTGTACTGAGCTTGATGCGGGGAAAATGTCTTTCCCTGATAAACACAGGTACAAAAACTTATGATTTGGTACTTAAGCCTAATCATTGCAAGGGAAAAAACATGAAGCGGTATTACAAAAACACGGACAAGCATAGCTTGTCCGTGCCACCCCGTATCTCCCCCTTTTTTAAAGGGGGATCAAGGGGGATTAGAAAGACAGTAAACTATTACATTAAGGATAATGAACTATGAATTTTCTCAACCTGGCACAAAACATTCTCTCTATTCTTTCATCAGCGATGCTCTATCCCGTTATGATTTTATTGATTGTCTTTTTCATTTGGGTAATTATAACCACAGGCGGTTTTGTTTCTGAATATTTAGAACGAAGGAAGCATGCCCGCAGGCAAGATGTAAAAGAGTTTATAGAATCTTTCATGCTATCGTCGCAACGGGCTGTATTTTCTGACGACCCTATTCTACAATTAAGACTTCAGGAAATACCAGAGATGCTATGGTATTTTAGGGAATATTTTAAGGAACTTGCCGGTGAATTAAAAAAGAGTAAAAGTGGCAAAGAGACCCGTGTTGAATACCTCTTGCAAAGTAAGGAACAAAAAATGACCAGAAGTCTGGATAAGCTTCGGCTCATGATCCGTGCAGGGCCTGCTCTTGGGCTGATGGGAACGATAATTCCTATGGGACCTGCTTTATCAGCATTATCGCAGGGCGATCTTGAGAAACTTTCAAGTAATATTACCATTGCCTTTACCACAACTGTCGTGGGGTTAGCAATTGGAATTACCGCTTATTTTCTTTCTACGGTAAAAAATAGGTGGATCCATGAAGATATAAAGAATCTTGAGTATTTTACGGAATGTATTATGAAAGATGAGGAGTAGTTAGTCACAGAGAACAGAGAGGGTACAGAGAAAAAACCAGAAGATAAGAAGTTGGGAAAATGAGAGGCTAAGAAATTTTTAACCTTCCAGCCTCCCATCTCCCAGATCTCTTCATTTCTCCGTGTCCTCTGTATCTCTGCGGCGAACTAAATTGCAAAAATGAGATATCTGAAAAAGAGACGCAGGGTTATCGGAAAGGAAGTTGACCTCCATCAGGAAGATCCCCTGTCAGGCGTGGCGAATCTTTTTGATGTTGGAGTTGTGTTTATTGTGGGTCTTATCGGGGCGTTAATCAGCGCATACAGCCTGCTTGATCTTCTTTCTCCGAAAACAGAGATTACGATGGTGAGGAAAAATGACAATGGTCAGATAGAGATTGTTACGAAAAAGGGAAAGCAGGTAAAGGTTGAAAAAGTTACCGATAAGAGTGTACAGGGCGAAGGCACCCGTCTGGGGATAGCATATAGATTAAAAGATGGAAAGGTAATCTATGTGCCGGAAGGCAGTGAATAAGAGCTGATCCGAAATAGCAGGTATTTATAAAAGAGATTTTTACCTTTTCTTCCTTTCAGATGGGCACAAACCTGGAGAGACGCAAGATTTTGCGTCTCTCCATTAAACGTAGGGCAAGGCTTTAGCCTTGCTCCCCTGCCTGAATAAGCGATCAGGGATGGCAACCCTAAAAGATTACCCTGCGTAACTGAATTCCTGTACATTAGGTTGAGTAAAGATAAGCTTTTCAGAGGGAAAAGTTTGCTGTTCCACTCTGGATATAGGCTATCATCTCCCGGTGATTGTCTGCAATCCAGTCTGCCTCTTTCAGATACTCCCTGCCAAGGTAGGTGGTAATAGCAATACATCGCAGGCCTGCGCTCTTTGCCGACCGTATGCCAAGAGGGGCATTTTCGACAACAAGGCAATGATCCTTCGGTATGTGAAGTTTCCGGACGGCAATAAGATAAGGTTCTGGCGACGGTTTACTTATTTTGGTTTCTTCCCCGTCAATAACCACCTCAAAAGTATCCGGGAAGAAGGTATCTACTGTTTTCTTTACCGTCCGACGGTGAGAACCTGAAACGACGGCAAGCTTATACTTTGATTTTACTGTCTCAAGGAACTCCTGTATACCATCGAAGGGTTTCACCTGTGCTATCCGCTCAAATATCTCTAACTTTTTACGGGTAATCTCTTGTATTTCTTCATCGGTAGGGATGCGGCAGGATTGTCTGAATATGGTATCAATCACCTGTCGGGAATTTGCACCTTCAAGCTCGTAAATCAATTTTTTCTCAATAGTGATACCAACAGTCTTTAGTATCATATCCCAAGATTCTGCGTGATAAGGCATAGAGTCAACAAGTACTCCATCCATGTCAAATAGTATTGCTTGCATAAGAGTTTATACACCATGTTATGTTTCTGGATATTCTGCTCACTTACACCCCTCCATCCGGGTGGTATGGATAGAAGGTGGAGATGACCCGGAGGACCGTTCCTCCTGTAGGCCTTCTCTAATAACCTATAGATAACTTAAAGAGAAATGCTCCCCTGTTATTCTTTTTCTATTTACGTTTAATTAGGTTGAGTTTTAAAAGACAAAACCCAACGAATTTTTACCCACCCCTACCCCTCCCAAGAGGGGATTTTTCTATTCCCCTCTTGGGAGGGGTAGGGGTGGGCTCATTTCCCTGTAGAGACGTAAAATCTTACGTCTCTACAATTGGAATTAGGGATATGTTAACGGCATAATGAAAAACCTTGAATTTCCTAAACATTA
>SULG01000026.1 GCA_005524015.1 Candidatus Jettenia ecosi | reverse complement strand
ATCCAGTCCGAAGACTGGATGCTACGCATTCCGAATGCGGCATTAGCAACAGGTGCTAATGTTTCAATCCTCATCCAGTCCGAAGACTGGATGCTACTATTTACATATATTCTTTTATGACAATATAAAAGTTTCAATCCTCATCCAGTCCGAAGACTGGATGCTACCCGTACAGTTGGGATATACACGGAGAGGTTAACAAGTTTCAATCCTCATCCAGTCCGAAGACTGGATGCTACTGAACATTCCAGGTCGGTGAGATAGATCATGCAAGTTTCAATCCTCATCCAGTCCGAAGACTGGATGCTACGCGTGGACGGACGGCACGCACATGGGTTATAACCCGTTTCAATCCTCATCCAGTCCGAAGACTGGATGCTACGCCAGCGCAGCCAATGTAGACTTGAGTTCAAGAGGTTTCAATCCTCATCCAGTCCGAAGACTGGATGCTACGCTTGCAACCCAGGCGATTCGCCGAATACTGTCAATGTTTCAATCCTCATCCAGTCCGAAGACTGGATGCTACATGTGGCTATCTTCGATTAGAGACCTTAGTGTTTTGTTTCAATCCTCATCCAGTCCGAAGACTGGATGCTACATTGCCTCCCGATTACAGCTTGTTCTCTGGTTCAAAGTTTCAATCCTCATCCAGTCCGAAGACTGGATGCTACTAGATTGTGGAGGCTGCACAACTGGCTTACCGCCAGTTTCAATCCTCATCCAGTCCGAAGACTGGATGCTACGATATGCCACCACCAGGCGTAACCCATGCATCAAGTTTCAATCCTCATCCAGTCCGAAGACTGGATGCTACTACCCACCTGCTGTCACATCAACATTATTCACCCTGTTTCAATCCTCATCCAGTCCGAAGACTGGATGCTACGACCAGCTTGTCAGGTCAGTAGTAAACTCACCATTTGTTTCAATCCTCATCCAGTCCGAAGACTGGATGCTACGTGTTCCAAATGCAGATCGCCGTATTGGGATACGGTTTCAATCCTCATCCAGTCCGAAGACTGGATGCTACGCTACTACTTTTTAGTTATTTAAACTCCTGTACTTATGTACTACAATCTGCGAAATCTCTATTCTTACTCTGTAAAAATGCCTCTTTCCCAATATATCACCTCCTTAAAGTATTCAACTTCAATACTATATACAGGTTTGCGAACCTTCACTATTTTCGATGCTACAATAGGTTCGCGTTATATAATTAAAGGCTCGTCGAAAAATACTGTCTTATTAATACCATATTCTTCTACATGTTCATCCCTTGGCTCATGTAACCTGTAAAATCTAAGGCTATCTCCTTTCACATCAATTTCTTTCAGTAATTTACGCCTTAACGTCTCAAATTGTGCCTGATCTACAGAGCATTCAAATACAGACTTCTGAACCCTCTGTCCGAAATCCTTACATGCCTGGGCTACCCTGCGCAATCTTCTACGCCCATCTTTTGTCTCGGTGGTAACATCATAGGTAACTATTACCCACATGTCTTCCTCCTTAAGTTTCTCAGTTTTTATCGAACGATAATACCATGTTCAAACTCTGTGCCTTTTTCTTCTTTCATTCCTTAAGAATATAAAATTGGTATATACTCTTCCATATCCCCTGTGTGCCTTGCCAGGAGCCTGGCCTGGATGTGAGGAACCAGACCAAAGGGAACCTTTTCCTCCAATAATGCGTGGGTAAATTCATCCTGCTTCCGTTTCTGGTAAGCAACAACAACGGTCTTTCTTCCCCCTTCATTTAAATAAACCGCACCTCCTTCTCTCTCTTCGAAATCCTTTTTGGTAAGCTGTTTCAGATTTATAAGAGTGAGGGCAAGTCTATCTGCTAATACCGAACGCAACTCCTCCATGAGATCTAATCCGAGAGAAGGTCTCCCTGGCCTGAGGGCATGTAAAAAACCCATCTGAGGATCCAACCCCACGCCCTCCACTGCCGAAACGCAATCATTCAGAAGTAGCGTATAGAGAAACGATAGTAATGCATTCATCAGATCTTTTGGTGGACGCCGGGTACGGCCATTCATTATAAATATTTCTCTGTTCTCCTTGACCATTGTATCAAAAACCTGAAAATAGGCATTGGCTGATATACCCTCAAAACCTCTGGTCTCATCGATGTTACTACTTTTCTTAAGGTGAATGAGTGTATCGGAAAAAATAGTTGCCGCTTGTCTTAATCGTGTTTCTGTCTCGTTGTTCTCCGTCTCTCTGGCACCCCTTAAAAGGATCTGCCGAGAATTCTGTAGTTTTGCGGCTACAATATTTTTCGCAATCGATGCGGCTTTCTGTGTATCCCTTACAGCCTCATACTGTGCTTGACGGAGGAGGACATTCCCCGTTATTTTACCAACTACTCTGGCAAGAAAACGCCCATTCATATCGAGGAAGACAATGGCCTTGCCATCTTCCGTACAGCGATGCATAAGGAATGGACTCATCATCACATTTCCAAGAGTAAATATCGCTCCCAAATGATGCAATGGCACTTGAAGCTGTGCCTTGCCTTCAACCTCTACCTTCACCGTCTCGTGGTCTAACGTGAGATAAGCACCCTGGGTCATTACGTAAAGTGTATTCAGAAGCTGCTTCATATTTCCCTCCTGGTAGTATTTACCGCCGAGAACACAAAGAAAACAGAGCTTTCAAAGATTACGCATTTAATTTAAATGATCTGTTCACCTGTTTCGATTATTTCTTTAATATAAGGGTTGGTTTCGTCAAAATCAGTCCTGGCAAATGAGTGTGGTTCTATTCTCAAATCCACATCTCGTGTCAACTTCATCAATTGAACATCTTCGTCAAAACCATCAATATTGTCTTTATCCCAAAAGATGGCAAGGTCAATGTCGCTATCTTTATGGTACGTATTTTTCGCATAAGACCCATAGAGATACAAACGCCAGACAGGAATATTATTTTTTTTAAGGTTATCGAGGTACTTTTTGATAATTTGATAAATTAACTGCTTATCTTCCTGGCAAGCCATTGTCTAAACTCCTTAATTTTACCGATAGTTTATTATCTCGTCCTTTGTCATATGGTAATTCTCCGCTGTTCTGTAATCAAAATTTTTCTTCGTGCCTTTCGTGTTCTTCGTGGTTAAAATCTTTTTTGGTTGTGATTATCCTGTCATGTTATTCCACAACAAACAACTTTTTCATTAAACTGTGGTATCTGGTCTTATTGTGTATCGCTTCAGGCAGACACGATTCCTTAAGTGAACAGTCCCTGCACCGTTTGTCATTAACAGGGGGTGGCACGAACCTTTCTACCATCATCTTGTGAATAGCAGAGGCAACCTCTTCCACCTGATTTCGCATGGTTTCTGTAAAGAATATTTCTTTTCTTTCTCTGGATGCATGCCAGAAGATAGCGCCTTTCTCCACCGTTACTTTAAGCATCTCTTCAAGACAGATAGCCTGTGCACAAACCTGCAGGCTTTCATGATGACCTGCCCTATGTTTCCCTGATTTGTATTCCACAGGATAAGGAACGTTTCCATGGAATTCTACCATATCGGCTTTACCCACGAGTCCGAGTCGCTCAGACCATATCGGCAAGGCCCGCTCACACCGGACTGCCTCTTTGAGATGAGATGATTCAACATCAACATTTTCATGTACCGCCCTGCCGCGCAATGTGTACAGATTTTCATCAAAGGTCTGCTCAACATGAATAAGGGCACACTGGCGTGGACAGTAACTATAATGCTCCAGAGCAGAGACCATGATGGGTTCGGAGGTACGTTCAGCGGCCATCATCGCCTCCTTTCCTTCTTGCTTCCAGCGCCTTGCGGGTCTTGTCAATCTCCGCCACCAGTGACTTTTCCCTGGGCAGCACCGTCTTGTATTCCGATGCTAAAACCTTGTTCGGCAGTCCTTCCAGGGCATACCTGGCAAGGACACGATCTTTCTCTGCGCAGAGGATTAGTCCAACAGGAGGATTTTCATCCTGATGTGTCCAGTGCTCCTGTGCATAGGTGAGGTACATGTGCATCTGCCCGGCATCGGCATGGGTGAATTTGTCGAGTTTGAGGTCTATCACTACCAGACAACGGAGGCGCCGATGATAAAAAAGAAGGTCTATCCGGTACCACGAATCTCCGATACGCAAACGTCGCTGACGGCCAACAAAGGCGAAATCGCTGCCGAGTTCGAGCAGAAAATGCCCCAAGTGATTGATAAGGGCATCTTCAAGCTCGCTCTCAGAGTACTCATCCTTCAGTCCCAAAAACTCCAACATCAATGGGTCCCTGATCTCCCCTTCAGGGGTAACGACATCCTCAGGGTGCGGCTTTTCTCCTTTTTTCAATATTACAGCCTTGTTACGGGACGGGGCAGTTCGCTCGTAGAAGAGAGTTGAAATTTGGCGGTCGAGTTGGGGACCTGACCAGCCGCTGCGCAAGGTTTCGGCTTCATAAAAAGCGCGTGCTTCCTGGCTCTTTACCGACATAAGACGGACATAATGGGACCACAGAAGAGGAAAACGGGCAGCCAACGCCAATAAGTCTATGCCAGATTCGCCAGATGCTGTGCGACAAATTCCGGATTGCGCAGACGGAATCTGCGCAATTGGCCAATTAAGATAAAACAGGCGCATTTGTTCAACATTTCTTTTGGAAAACCCCCGCCCAAAACGTTCAGTCAGATCGTTGGATAATCGAACGATAACTTTTTCGCCGTAAACAGCCTTGCCCCTTCCGCCCTGCTCATACTCCACGATCCGCCGTCCTATTTCCCAATAGGTCACGGTCATGATCGCATTTACCGACCGAACCGAGTTACGGCGGGCTTCTTCCAGCAATCCAGCGACGTCGGAGAGCATGGCATTGTAACTAGTGGCTGCCGGAGATTTAGTCTTGATGGACTTCTTGCTCTTTGTCATAAGCTACTCCTTAAATGTAAAGTCGGTGCATCCACATTCTCATGAACATCCCGCCCACGGAGGTATACAAGTTTTCATCAAAGGACTACTCCACGTGAATAAGGGCACACTGGCGCGGACTGTAACCGTAGTGCTTCCAAGTGAGAGATCGTGATGGAATCAATATTGATTGTCATATGTAAGTCATACTCCATCAATTACTTCTGGAGTTAATCCATTCACGGCATCAAAGGAAATCAAAGTATCCAAGTCATCAGTGTCTGTGACTTTCAAGCTTCTGTGCACCTTGGCCGAAGAACATTGTCCGCTCGCACAGTTATGTTGCCACCATATCACCTTGAGAACTTCCATGCTTCCTTCTGGCCGGGCCGATGAAGCATCATTCTCAAAGAGTTTTGGCAAAACTTTTTTAATTGCATTCGCATCTTCATCACCGAACCCAGTTTTTACCGCAAGCTGTGAGTTCATACTTCCATAAAAGACGTAGATACCACGGTCAACACGGTGCTTCATGCCCATGGTGTCGGAACTTCGCTTTGTCCCATCACCCTCACCGCTGACACTTTTGGTTATCTGGTTGCTGGTCACGCTGATAGGGTTAATGCTGAATGCCGAGTGGATGCTCACGGGGCCACGTATTCCGATAGAAACGCTCTTGTCATCACCGGTTTCATTAGCCTCTTTTGTTTTGGTCTTTTTTGAGCCTTTGCCCTTAAAGGCAAAGAGTTGGCCGAAAGCCCGAACATCGAACCATGTTTTACATGCGGTTTCAATTATATCTTTTTCAATCTTTACATTAGACAGCACAGCATCCGCACGGGACCTCAGTCTGGGATGGTCATCTACCTTATTATCATCAGATTGAACAAAAATAGGACATATCTCCTTTTCTTCATTGCCAATCTTCACTTTTGATTTAGGCAAGGTTTCCATCAGCCTATTGCGAATCTTACGTTTGATACACACATCAGACAATTCGCCAAGTCCATCGTAGGTAATACGCGGACGGTTGCCATTCAGTGGGTCTCCATTCGGATTTGCATTCTTCACCTTGAAAACTACTGCAAAATCAATTTTGTTAGTTAAATTCATGTTTTTTTCCTCCTCCTTTTTATTGGATTGTTTTCTACTAAATTTCTTCCTCATCGCCTTCTGCATCTCTATCAGTATTTGCGTCGTTTGGGTCCGGCTTACCCTTCCAAAGCGCGGCCCGCTGACAATGGTACCCGAGCAGGAATTCGCCACTCAATTTCTTATCGCTGGTGTAATCTTCTGGCGGGTCAAACAGACTATGTACCTTATCAATCAATGCTTGCCTTTTCTGAGATTGCCCCCCCAATCTAGCTTTATAAGGCGCAAGTGAAAGCTCTATAGTCCGCCAAGTGCTGTAAGGGTGATCAGCAAACCGATACATTAACCTTGCAGCATTTGTTGGCCTATCTTCACCAGCCTTACTTAAAGCCCATTGCTCCAAACTATCTGCTAATGCCAACAACCTGCCATACAGATAATCCCTTGTTTTACGACTCTCATCTAATGCCATACTATAGCCCTCCTTTTCATGTAATTTTCTAAAAAGAGCGCACGCTATTCCGAGTGCCTTTTCCCATTCCCATGATTCAATGCCATTTCTATTGCTTGCACGCCTGACACAGGATTCTACAATATCCCGCTGAATCGATGCCCCATCAACAATACAGGGCAGCAGGCGTTCAATAGTTGCCTTCCGGAGCTTTTCATCAAGGCGTCTGCCGTAAGCCGCTTCAGCAATGTCGCGTGGCGAGGGCGCTCCAACAAAGATTTTGCCCTTGCCAAATCTCTGGAGCCAGGCACACCCTTCGTGCCATGCCTGCACCCTCTTAAGCAGTTCCGAACCGGTTAATTCTCTGTAAAAAGTGATGGCCATTCGACCTGGCGTAGCTGAATCAAGCCCCATGACCACTATGTCTTCGGTTGAACCAAGTTTTGCGGAGTAACCTGCTATAAGTTTTGAAAAAGCAACTCCGACTTCTTGTGCGGTATATCCTGTAACTTCTGAAGCCAATTCTTGGTCACCACCAAACACGAGAAAATACGTGTCAGCTAAGAGGTCAGGAACTTCCGAACCTGAAACAGCCCAAACCACAATTGCCTGATCACCATCCCTTCGGCCTTGTCTGGCAATAAGCCAGCGAAGTGCACTATGCGCTTTTTGCGTTACCTCAAAACCAACACCACAAGCTTCGTCGGAGGACACGAACCGTCCTCTAAAAGTAAACCCGGTGAGATCATTGGAAGAAATTAGCTTTGCCTTGTCGCCATCATTACGTATCTTGGCAGGATGTTGGTCGGCTAAAGTATTTTCCATACCAGTCACATAACATAGGCCTTTCACTGGATTGAAATTTCCGTAATAGCTTTGCCATGACTCCCATAATGATTTATCTGACCAAACATCTGCTTGAGGGTCACCGGATATTTCAACTGACCACCGAATAAATGCATCAGCCTGCCACGGCCTGCTTTTGCCCTTATTGTCGATTCCGCCAGGAAGAAGTTTAAATATTTCAGGAATATTATCCTTGTCCCGCCATTGATTCATCAATATCGATTTACCGTCGCTGAGGGTCACATATAGAATTCCTGCTTTAACAAGGTCATCAATGACGTGTCCTTTTTTTACATACTCATAAATAGCCTTTAACTTTAGATGATTTTTATCGGTATTAAACCATTTCTCCAATAGAACAAAATACATTTCATGACAGGCTTCCTTATCACCTCCAAATCTGAGATAGTCTGATGCGACATACTGCAACTTGTCACACAGAGGATGCGGTGTGGTTCCGCTTGTTCTCCCTGCCGACTCTTCCGTTGCAGGAATTATTGTCCGAGATTCCGATTTTGGAACGATATAGGCTCTGCAAAAATTGCTCTTTCCATCAATGACTATGGTTACATGCGCCTTCTGAGTCGTGTGACATACTGGCAACAATGGGACTTCATCATTATTATCGCCAATGTGCACCATGCAATTTTCATATGTCCTGTATAGCTTCTCTATCCAGCTCATAGTTCCAGCCCCTCCTCTTTCAGCCCCATGGAACTTGGTGGCCTTGGAATCATCTCCCGAACAAATTTCCTTACCATGCGCTCTTCTGAGTGTTGGAAGGTTATGACTCCATCCTTCATCACAGGCCGCCAAAAGCGGCTATACAGCTTATTTTCACCAATCTCATCCGGGTAATCGAACCCGTGGAACATAAGACCATAAGCCAGTTCACCGCAACCATCATACTCTCCCCGACCATCTCCGAATATGCAGGGTTCGACATACCCCTGGCACTCTCTTGTCCCAAGAAAAATATCTTGCCGTCCACCTTTTTCAATCATGCGTTTTGCAACATGCCAATGCTTGTCTGTATCACGGTCCTCTGCCAAATCCTTACGATATGGGTTCCATTCAAAATGAGCCTGAACCTGATACTCCACATCGGTCAGATAGGTGTATATTGCAAGAGAATTCCCTCCCCCATAATCAAGCGGTTTGGCACTCTTTGCTTGCGTTCGGATGCGCCGCATTATACGCACCTTGTCGATTGCCCAGATAAAGGTCGGCTTCCAGTATACGGACTTGGCAATTCCCTTGAGCGCTTCGTATGTTGGGATGTGATAGGAGCATTTCTCCCCGCCGATCTTTGTCAGCGGGTCAGTGAACAGCGCAAAGCGCCCCCACACCTTGAATTCGACGCTGTTTTTCATAAAACACCTCCTTTATGCGATAAGAGTTTCCATTAATCCTACCTGTTCTACACTTGCTCCAAATTCATTGCTGTAGTGCTGGGAATCGAGATACATGATGCCACTCACTTCCAGAGCTTTATGAAGACGCCGCATCTCCTTTAGTTTAACGATTTCGTGGGGAAACATGTTTACCGAGTAGTATTGCGCCTCCTTAAGAAGATCATATTTCTTCTCGAACTGACCCGCCGCTGATAATAGTTCAGCAATGATTCGCTTACCTTCTTCACCGTATGGCACAATTACACCCTCCGTGGGCGCATCGATTACTTTAAACGCCTCCGCTGCGGTTTTAAACGACTGCCGGAGAGATATTGATGGAGCTTGATTATTGTTGTTTCTACTGTATGCCGCAACCGATAAGGGATTCGTTGATAAGAGGGAAAAAAGGCTATCGTTTCTTTCCACCTCATGAGGTGTAACTGGATAGGTCATCTCATATGCCCTGTCGAAGAAATAGTAACGATAATATCGAGACATGGCCGACGGGCTAAGCAAATCATGATCGAACGGGGCCGGGTCATTGCGAAATTCATCCAATATGCGCTCTGCCTTTTCTTTTGCCGTTCTAATATCAGGTAATTTATCCAAGTTCTCGTTTGTCGGATTGACAACAAGCACTCTGCCGGTTGGGCGCAGACCGTTTCGATTGCACCGCCCAGCCGCCTGGGCGATTGAATCGAGTCCGGCCAGATACCGTATTACCGAACCGAAATCCACGTCAACCCCTGCTTCGATTAATTGCGTACTAACACAGATCACAGGTTTGGGATTATCCGGGTTAAGGCATTCTTTGACCTTGCCGAGGACATTTATACGATGAGCCGGACACATGCTTGTGCTTAAATGGAAAACCCCCTCCGTTATCTGCTTGCAGCGCCGATAAATTTCCCTTGCCTGTGCCTTCGTGTTGACGATGATTAGCACACTGCCAAGGTGCTCTAATTCTTGCTGTGCCTCTTCCGCCACATCATCCTCCGACCAGCCTCCGGCTTTGCGTTTATCGTCCACCTCGACTCGCCGAAGATCCTTGAATAGTTTGCCAATATCCGGCATTATTTGATGGTTTACAGAAAGTTTCACTGCACCCTTGCGTGTATCAACCTCATTTAGAAGGGGCTGCGTAGCCGTGCAGAATACAACCGTTGATTTGCACTGCCCGACAAGGAAATTGATTGCGTTGTTGAAGAGATGAACTGTCCTTATCGGAATAGTCTGAATCTCATCAAAAATTATTACAGCGTTGGCAAGGTGGTGCATTCGCCTTGCCCCACGGGTACCAGCAGCAAAAAGAGTTTCAAGAAACTGCACGGCGGTCGTGTAAACAATGGGCGCATCCCAGTTTTCGGATAGAATCTTGCTCTGCCATGTGTCTCTTTCCGGCGTGAGATTCGAATGATGCTCCAGAACGATCTGCTTGCCGCTTGTTACCGATTGGTGTTCAATATTCTCAAATATGGAGCGGACGACCCTTGCATTTTGATCTATAATTGTTGTGTAAGGTACTACATAAATGATGCGGTCCATATTACGATGTTTCGCATGGTGCAAAGCGAATCGGAGACTTGCCAGGGTTTTTCCTCCACCAGTCGGTACCGTAAGCTGAAAAATGCCTTTTTCACGGAATGCAAAGTTCAGGCACGACGAAGAGATTTCAGAACGTATCTTGTCCACCTGATTTCCCACCTTAAAACCAGCGAGGTGTGCCTCCAATTTTCCGATAAGGACTCCCCATTCCAGATAGCATCCATTGTAACGTTCGCTCGCTGCAGTCACGTTCTCAAAATCCGCGCTGTTCAAGCGATCCGCATCAATGAGAGCGCTAAAAATAAACCGAACAAGCAAACCGAGCATAAACTCGTGTATCTCGTGTGATTGCTCACCGCACCAAAGTGATTCCAGCCCCTGGCACAGTTCTTTCTCTATGGAGGTAAGCGCAAGTAATTTGTTGAGATGGCTTTGGATGGATGCATCTATTTTTATTCTGGCCTCTTCAAGATGTGTTTTGTCCTTTGATTTTGCCATGCGTTTACTGAATACATCCATACCGTCAGGTGACAGGCAATCCATTAAACCTGAGTGATGGGACGCTATGCAGAGGGACATAATCTGCCCAGCTATGCGTCGCAGATGATCTTTATTCTGGAGTAATTCCCACACATATTGAGCGCCTGCCGATGAATGGTCGATCTTCCCTTTCATTCCTTTTGCATTGACATACTCATCTTCATCAGGATTGAGCTTGCCTACTGCCGACAGCAAGTATGTCTGAAAAACATTTGTGTATTTGCCAATATCATGGAGCAGTCCTATAAGCTCTCCAAACGATGGCAATCCAATTTTTTCAGCAAATGAACGTGCTAACGCTGAAACCTCCTCAAGGTGTTCCATTACACTTTGGGGTACTCCGTCAGATTTTCTATAGTGGGCGGCAAAGCGAACTTTTGAATCCTGTTTCATTGAACGGACGTCCCACCGGCGATTCCCTGATCTATTACCATGCCATGATAACCTGTAATGAGAAAGGATAGAGGTTCTAAATTCCGTAATGTTAGTAAAGCTCCGTCACTTTTATGAGCCGACCCCCGATGACTTCTGCCTGGCTCTGCTTCACATTTTCGCAAATAGTCCTGAAAAGCTGGATGGTGTTTTCTCACATAATGCCACAAACCCTCCCAATAAGCCAATTCTCCAGCAGCAAATTTATTAGCCAGCCGGGCAACCTCTTTTACATGGCAAGCAAGCTTGTGTCTTTGGCCTTCTGAATTAGCGGAGTGGGCATAGAATTCTTCCATGATAAATAATTTCTTAATTATTTAATCGATATAGAAAGAAATGCTTATTTTGAGGCAACTTGCGCAGGCCATAATAGCACATCGTGTATTTGCGTCAACAGAAATTTATAATTTTGAAAGACATGCAAAACTATTTACCCTGTCGTGCTGCAATTACGATCTTTGCACAGGCTTCCGCATCGGATGCGGCATCGTGATGTTTCAAGGGGATGCCAAGGAATGTACATACGGTGGGCAGATTTGCCCGACGAAGTTTCCATGTTCTGCGAGCAAGCCGTACTGTACATTGAAAGGGAAGTGTTGGTGGTGATACAACAGCGTTCTGACAGCATGCCATCAGAACAGAGCGGTCAAAACTCGCATTATGCGCGGCTATAAATTCAGCGCCTTCAAGCTTTTTATTTATCTGCGGCCACAGTTCGTGGAACTGCGGTTCGTTAGCGACATGTTTCCATGATATGCCATGAAGATAGGTAAAGAGAAAGGTACGACGCGGCGGACGAATGAGGAATTGCACCCGGTCAATAATCTGATCGCCAAGAACTTTAACGAGTGCAATAGAACAGGCGCTGTCACGCCCATAGTCTGCGGTCTCAAAATCAATCGCAACAAAACAACCATGCTGATTCAGGTTTTCTACATTTTTAAATAGTACCGGCGACACTGAGCTCTGCAGACCCGGATATGAATTTTGTTGTGATAAAATTGCTCTATTGGAAAATACACTATCTGGAAGAATATGGTTAATATTCTGAGTTTCTTCTCGCAATAATAACTCAATGAGCTCCGTATAGTTTCCTTTATCTACGATACCATAGTATTCACACATTGCTTTAGCTTCCAACTCGCTTACGTATCGAAGGAATGTTTTTGGTGGTATACCGGGTAACCTGTATATAGCCTCACACATCTTCTTCTTGCTACGGAGGTTAATGTTTTTCAGTTTAAAATCGAGGATAATACGCTTTAGCGTATCTCTTCCCAGGATCGATAATATGGCCATTTTAAGATTCATAGATATTTAATCTTATTAATAAATCAGTAGGGAGCAGGTTTGAAACCTGCCCCTACTAAACATTACATGAGGCCTTTCGGCGGCTTAAAATACCTGTTTTCTCGACATCGGTCCACCCCATACGCATCAAGCTAACATGTGGAAATGGTGAAGAATAACATAATCCCCCTAATCCCCCTTTAAAAAAGGGGGAAATAGTGAATGCTTTAGAAAAGCGGGAAAAGTTTGATATGTTTGATCAGACAAACTTTTCTCAAGAGAAAATCCTTCCCCTTTTTCTAAACGCACCCTTCTTTCCCCCCTTTTTTAAAGGGGGGCAGGGGGGATTAGAGAGGAATATGGACACACGTTGTTCTTTTTCCAAGGAGATACCTCCTTTTTTATGAAATACTATTCTTAGCTTGATGCGTATGCGGTCCACCCCCTTCACCCCCGCCAGCGGGGGACAAACCTTGTCCCCCTCAGTGAGGGGGATTAAGGGGGAGGCAACACGTTTGAAACTCCTATACATATACATTAAATCATGTTAATATTACCATGAAGGTATACAAAATCATAGACCAAAGACAATTCCATTCTCTTTCACTTTAGCTACCATTATATACCTTGTAACAAAACAGGAATTATTTTGAAAATGTTCGGGACTTACTCTCCTTCGGGAGGCTAATAAAACGCTTGACACTTTTATTCCGAATTCGTTATTATATAGTCTTATTCTTTATCATATTATCATTGTTTCTAACTATCTGATTATTCCATAAACGATCTGAATAGATATAGATACATGAGCTTTTAGGGAAAGGAATACGATCTGAATTCTAACGTCAAAGTCCGTTTTGCACCGAGTCCCACAGGTTACCTCCATATTGGCGGAGCAAGAACAGCGCTCTTTAACTGGCTTTTTGCAAGGCATAATAAAGGTATTTTTCTTTTACGTATAGAGGATACCGATCAACAACGCTCTACCAAAGAAGCTACACAAGCTATTCTTGATAGCATGAAATGGCTGGGGTTAGACTGGGATGAAGGTCCGTATTTCCAAAGTCAACGATTGTCTGTCTATAAGGAATACGCAGAAAAATTAGTTGCACAAGGAAGTGCATTTTATGACACCGATGCTGAAGGCCGTAAGGCTATTCGCTTCAAGATGCAGGATGGGGTAACAGAATTTGATGATCTTATTCACGGTCCTATTACGTTTGACACAGCCCTTATCGAAGATTTTGTAATTCTTAAAGCAGATGGTTTTCCAACCTATAATTTTGCCTGCGTAGTAGACGATGCGGATATGGGGATTACCCATATTATTCGCGGAGACGATCATATATCGAATACCCCCAAGCAGATTGCCCTTTATAAGGCCTTTGAATTCAAGGTTCCGGAATTCGCTCATATTCCGATGATCCTTGGAGAAGACGGATCGAGGTTAAGTAAGCGTCACGGAGCAACCTCTGTTACTGAATATCGGGACAAAGGTTATCTTCCTCATGCCCTCGTAAATTTTCTTGCCCTTTTGGGATGGTCGCCCGGTAACGATCTGGAAATTTTATCAATTCAGGAAATGATCGATAAATTTACCTTAAAGCGTGTGAATAAAACCAGCGCTCAGTTTAACAATACCAAATTGGACTGGATGACTGGCCAATACATCAAGAATACTCCTGTTGGACAACTAGCGGCTGAGGTTAAAAGATTTTTTGAAAAATCAGATATTACTATGGAGAAAATCTCTCCGGAATGGTTAACAAATTTAGTAGAATTGTACCATGAGCGGTTTAAGACGTTTCAGGATTTGCTGAATCAAACAAGGTTTTTCTTTACGGATACTATTGAATACGATCAGGTTGCCGTAGATAAATTTCTCAACAAGGAAGGAATTGCCGGATTGTTAAAAGAGGTGTACTTGGCCCTTTCTCTGCTTAACGATTTTGACAAAAAAAACCTGGAGGAATCTTTGCGTGCATTGACCGTAAAGATTGGCATTGGATTTTCTAAGCTTGCCCAACCTTTACGAGTAGCTATTACCGGAAAGAGCGTAAGCGCTGGCATCTTCGAAACTATGGAGCTTTTGGGAAAAGAAAAGACACTGAAAAGGCTCAACTGCACCCTAAAAAATCTTAGTGAGAAATCAGATACAGTTAAAATAAACGCATTGGGAAGGACTTGCTAGATTGGACATCAAGATTTATACATTATTTTATCTTTTGTATGTATCCCTTTTCATCCTGTAAATCCTGTCAATAATAAAACTCTTAAGATATCAGGTATGAAGGTAAGGCTTTTTGTCGCCGTTGAAATTCCAGAGGAGATCCGAAAAAAATTAGGAGAGTTCCAGGATAAACTGAAAAATGCAAATGCGGACGTGGGCTGGGTAGCTCCTGAAAATCTTCATATTACCCTCAAATTTATTGGTTCTCTTGATGAAGAAAAAATCGATGAAGTTGTCCGCATAATAAAAGATTCGGCAGACGGCACAAAACTATTCGATCTTAATTATATGGGTGTTGGCGCCTTTCCATCGGGAAAAAATCCACGGATTGTTTATGCTGATGTAATAGATTCAGACGGGATTTTAGCAAAAATCCATGAAAAACTGAATCATCAACTCATAGCATTAGGTGTAAAGCATGAGGATCGCAAATTTGAAGCGCACCTTACCGTAGGCCGTATAAAGACACGCAAGAATGTAAAAAGGCTTATGGAAATTCTGAATTCGTACAATGGGTTTCATTTTGGTTTAGCACAGGTAACCCGGATAGTTTTGATGAAAAGTGATCTTTTGCAGAAAGGACCCGTATATACGAAGTTACATACTATTGATTTAGTTTCATTATGACTTTTTATATGGGTGAATATACTATGGTTAAATCTGAAGCAGATAAAGAGAAACGGCAACAAGCGCTAGAGAGGGCAGTCTCCCAGATTGAGAAGCAATATGGGAAGGGCACAATAATGACGTTGGGGGGTGACACCAAGATAGATGTTCCCACAATTTCAACCGGTGCTTTATCCCTGGATATGGCGTTAGGCGTGGGAGGGATTCCACGCGGAAGGGTTGTTGAAATATTTGGTCCTGAATCTTCGGGCAAAACAACCCTGACTCTTCACATCATTGCTAATGCACAGAAAGATGGTGGAACGGCTGCCTTTATCGATGCCGAGCATGCACTTGACCCGGACTATGCCAAGAAATTGGGAGTGGATTTGGATAATCTCATGGTCAACCAGCCTGATACCGGTGAACAAGCGCTTGAGATTGCAGAATTACTGGTAAGAAGTAATGCCGTAGATATTATTGTAATTGATTCTGTAGCCGCACTTGTTCCTCGTGCAGAGATTGAGGGAGAGATGGGAGATTCCCATGTAGGTTTACAAGCGCGGTTGATGTCGCAGGCATTGCGTAAACTAACCGGGTGTATTTCAAAATCCCAAACGACAGTTATCTTTATTAACCAGATTAGAGAAAAAATCGGTGTTATGTACGGCGGAAATCCCGAAACGACACCAGGCGGAAGGGCGCTCAAATTTTATTCCTCAGTACGTATCGATATACGGAGAATAGGAAGTATAAAAGATGCAGATGTAGCAATCGGAAACAGGGTTCGTGCTACCATTGCAAAAAATAAGGTTGCAGCCCCTTTCAAGAAAGCAGAGTTTGATATTCTCTATAACACCGGCATATCGCGTTCCGGGGATATTATAGACCTTGGCGTTGAACATCAAATTATTGATAAATCTGGCACCTGGTTCTCTTGCGGTGAGGTACGATTAGGGCAGGGAAGGGAAAACTCTCGCCAATTTCTCGAGGAGAATCCTCAATTAATGGCGGAAATTGAACAATCTATCCTTAAAAAATTAAGGCCAGGAATGGCTACAGAAAAGACCACTGAAGAAGCCTCACAAAAAAACAGGGCAGAACCGCAGTCCAGGAAGGGTGAAAAATAATTTACTATCATGAGAACAAGCGAAATTCGAAGTAAATTTCTCAATTTTTTCGAAAAAAAATCTCACGCTATTTTACCCAGCGACTCACTAGTCCCACAGAATGATCCGACCCTTCTCTTTACCGGCGCAGGGATGAATCAGTTTAAAGATATGTTTTTGGGTAAAGGCAACCTGAACGTTAAAAAAGCAGCTACATGCCAGAAATGTCTTCGCACCGGAGATATTGATAACGTGGGCAAAACGGCCTCTCACCATACCTTTTTTGAAATGCTTGGAAATTTCTCCTTTGGTGATTATTTCAAGCAGAAAACTATTGAATGGGCATGGGAATTCCTGATACAAGAACTAAAAATTTCAGAAGAACGCTTAAGCGTAAGTGTTTACAAAGATGACCATGAATCATATGAGATTTGGGAAAAACACATCCATATACCGAAATCAATGATTTACCGATATGATCAAAAGGATAACTTTTGGCCAGCAAATGCACCACTATTAGGGCCGAATGGGCCCTGCGGCCCCTGTTCTGAAATATTTTTTGACCAGGGAGAAAAAATCGGCTGCGGACAAAAAGAATGTGGACCTGCGTGCGATTGCGACCGGTTCGTGGAGATATGGAACCTGGTATTTACCGAATACGACCGCAAAGAGAGTGGTAAGCTTGAGCCATTACCCCATCAAAATGTCGATACGGGCATGGGTTTGGAAAGAATGGCGCGTGTTATGCAAGGGGTGCAAACAAATTTTGATATTGATATCTTCCGCCCAATTATCTCATCCATAGAAGAAATAACACAGGTAAAATACAACGGCAGAGTCGAAAATGCTATCCTTATGCGTCGTATCGCAGACCATATAAAGGCATGTGTGTTTTGCATTTCCGATGGTGTACTTCCCGGCAATGAGGGGCGCGGATATGTTGAGAGGCGATTGTTGAGGCGAGCCATTCGTGACGGTACACAATTAGGTGTAAAAGATAGCTTTCTTTACAAACTGGTACCGATTGTGAGCAATGTGATGCAAGATTACTATCCTGATATTAAGCAGCGAAGAGAAAATATTGCCCGAATTATAAAGAATGAAGAAGAGAAATTTCACGAAACGCTGGAACAGGGAACACGTATATTGGAAGAGCTCATGGAAACTTTGCAAAAAAGCAAACAAAAAACCCTTTCCGGCAAAGAGGCCTTTAAACTATACGATACCTACGGCTTTCCCTTAGATATGACAGAAGCTATTTTAAACGAAAAAGGTTTTGTCGTTGATAGAAACGGTTTTGAAGATGAACTCAAAAAGCAACGATTACAGGCAAGAACGGCTTCCCAGATGACCGGACAGGTCTTCGATACAGGTCCGCTCAGTAAGATCAAAGACATTTCAAAGGGTTCGAGATTTTTAGGTTATAATCAAAACACCTGCCAGGGGAAAATAATTGCTATTATCCAGAACAACGAGCTTGTAGATGTGGCTATTGCTGGAAGTGAGATAACGGTAATTTTAGATCAAACACCTTTTTATGGTGAATCAGGCGGACAAATTGGCGACACCGGAATTTTGGAGTCGGACGGAACCCTGCTCCAGGTTACTGATACAAGAAGGAATGATGAATTTACTCTCCATACAGGAAAGGTAATAAAAGGAGAACTAAAGGCAGGGATCGTTGTTGAAGCAAAAGTTGACGTCCAGCGAAGAAATGATATCCGCAAGAATCATTCGGCAACACACATTCTCCATTATGCTTTACGAAGAGTAATAGGCCAGCATGCGGAACAGGCAGGTTCTCTGGTAGCGCATGATCGCATACGTTTTGATTTCCATCATTTCTCCGCCTTAACAAAGGAGGAAATAACACGTATTGAAGACCTGGTAAACGAGAAAATACTCGAAAATGTACCGATATCGGCAAAAGAATTAACCATCCAGCAGGCAAAAAATGCCGGCGCCCTGGCTCTTTTTGGAGAAAAATACGGAGAGTTGGTCAGAATGCTCTCTATGGGAGATTTTAGCAAGGAGCTTTGCGGTGGAACCCATGTAGACAATTCAGGAGAAATCGGATTATTCAGGATTGTTGGTGAGTCATCCGTTGCTGCTGGAATCAGACGTATCGAAGCCGTAACAGGCATGTCGGCATTAAAGAGAGAAAGAGAAAAAGAAGGCATTATTCAGGAGGTATGTGAGATACTGAATACGACTGAGGGCAAATTGGTTACAAAAGCGCAGGATATCTTACACGAATTAAAGGGTTTACAAAAAGAGCTCAGCAGGGTAAAACAAAAAGAACTCAGCAGTAAGATTCATACTCTTATCGAGAATGCCAAAGAGGTGTCAGGGGTAAAGATTATTACAAGAAAATTAGAGGATGCAACGGTAGACGACTTGAGAAAAACGGCTGATCTGTTAATAAAATCTGCTGAGAATGTAGCCATTATATTAGGAGCTATTCAGGACGGGCGAGTAACAATAATTGCAGCCATGAGCCCTAATTTAGTTAAGCGTGGCTTCCATGCAGGAAATATATCGAAAGAAGTGGCAAAATTAGTTGGTGGAGGAGGAGGGGGCAGACCCGATATGTCGCAGGCCGGAGGACAATGGGTAGAAAAGTTAGATGATGCGCTTCATTTCGCTACAGAATTATTGAGCAAGAAACTCCTTCAAACGGGCAATTCGTGAGTATCGGACTTACTTACGCTGGCATATGAGTTTTTTCTTGACAATAATGGTATATCTATATAAAATTTTTTGACTTAGAAGGGACATATTACCATAGCGTAAATTCAATACCAGAATATTTATACGTGAGATTAGAAAGAATTACGATGAAGTATCGGGAAGTTTAAGAAAGAATGTCTCTGTAATCCCTTTTTATTCCCTGTACTTCTTTTTTTATTATTTGGAATTTTTATAGAGGTGATACATGCCTAATCCGAAGAGAAGGTTTTCGAATTCAAGGACGCGTAAAAGACGGACCCATGATAAATTAACCCCTCCAGTCATTCCGCTTGCCGAAAACATGGAGAAGGGCGCTGGAGTACGCTCAAAGCGGTATATTTGTTCGCATTGTAAACAGGTAAATCAGCCACACACGGTCTGTCATAATTGTGGATACTACCGGGGTAAACAGGTTATCACTGTTGAAAGGTAAATCCATGAGAGTTGCAGTAGATGCAATGGGTGGAGATAAGGCTCCACAGGAAATTATCAAAGGATCAATTCTCGCTGCACAACAATTACGAGATGATGATATTATATTGGTAGGTGATGAAAACACGCTGAAGCGAGAGTTAAACACTTACGGAACGATACCGAAAAATATTACCATTCATCACGCATCTCAAATAGTCCAGATGGATGATCCTGCAACCTATTCTATACGCCAAAAGATTAATTCATCGATTACACAAAGTGTCGAACTTGTAGCTCATGGAGAAGCCTGTGCCGTAGTAAGCGCCGGACATACAGGCGCAACCGTAGCAGCATCGACATTACACTTAAGAACTTTGAAAGGTGTTCGCCGCCCGGGTATTGCGGTTGCGTTTCCCACACGGCAAGGAGTATGCTTAATCATTGATATAGGAGCAAACATAGCTTGTAAGCCACTCCATCTTTTCCAGTATGGTGTTATGGCAGCAGTTTATTATCGATGTATCTTCGGTGTAGAAAACCCAAAGGTTGGGCTTCTCAATATCGGTGAAGAGGATGCGAAGGGAAACGACCTTGTGAAAGATACCTTTACACTCCTCTCCAATTCGAATTTAAATTTTGTAGGAAACGTAGAAGGCCGCGAAATATTTGATAATAAAGCCAACATAGTTATCTGCGAGGGTTTTGTTGGAAATATTGTATTGAAATTCGCAGAAGGACTTTCTATGAGTCTTCTGTCAACAATTAAGACAGAAGCGCTCAAGAGCTTTTGGACGAAGTTAGGTCTATGGTTGTGCAAACCCGCCTTCGAACCATTAAAGGCAAAAATGGACTTCGCAGAATATGGCGGTGCTCCCTTACTGGGAGTTAACGGTATTTGTATTATCTGTCATGGCAGATCTGACTCCAGGGCTATCCTAAATGCTATAAAACTTGCGTTGAAGTTATCAAAATACAAGGTCAATGAGCATATTGTTTCCGAATTCGAAAAGATCAATACGCTTACGGCACATGTTGTTTAACTGACTAGTCACCTATTAATCTCCTCTGGATAATTAAAATTATACATGCAACAGAATCAAAGGGCTTCAATTACAGGGATAGGATCATACCTGCCAGGTAAAATTTTAACAAATTACGATTTAGAAAAACTCGTTGAAACCAGTAATGATTGGATTATCCAGCGAACAGGTATCAAAGAGCGTCATATTGTTGAAAACGGTGTAATAACATCGGATCTTGCTGCACAGGCATCAATATATGCGATGGAAGACGCAGGGGTCGCTCCGCAAGATTTAGATATGATTATTACTTCTACGATAACGCCTGACCATATCTTTCCTTCAACCTCATGTTATATACAACAGAAATTAGGAGCAACAAGGGCAGGCGCTTTTGATATATTGGCGGCATGCGCTGGATTTATTTATGCATTAGCTGTTGGAGAAAGCTTCGTAAACTCCGGAGCAATAAAAACTGCATTAGTGGTAGGGGCTGAATGTTTATCGAAAATCACCGATTATACTGATCGCTCAACTTGCGTTCTGTTTGGAGATGGCGCTGGCGCTGTCATTATACAGAAAAATCCTGCAAAACACGAGATTTTGTCTACTCGTTTGGCTGCAGATGGATCACAAGCAGATGTGCTTATTATGCCTGGAGGAGGAGCTAAAAATCCCGCCTCTCTGGAATCTATTCAACAGAGAGCACATTATATCCAATTCAGAGGGAAAGAAGTATTTAAACTGGCTATTAACAATATAACGAACTTAATTTTAGAAACAGCAGATGAGAATGGGCTGAAACTCGCCGATATAGACTTGATCATCCCTCATCAAAGCAATCTAAGGATTATTGAAGCAACTATGGAAAAGCTTGGACTTCCCATGGAGAAGGCATTTGTCAATATCGATAAATATGGAAATACATCATCTGCCTCGATTCCTATTGCAATTAATGAAGCCCGGAAGGAAGGACGCCTCAAAAAAGGAGATGTTGTTATGCTCGTCGCATTTGGAGGAGGATTAACGTGGGGGTCTTCAATTATTCGATGGTAGAAAGCATGCAAAAGACAGCGTTTCTTTTCCCTGGACAGGGTACACAGTATGTAGGAATGGGAAAGGATTTTTATGTGCATTTCAAGGAGGCACAAGAGGTATTCCATGAAGCTAATGAGATACTGGGGTTTGATATCGCGGCGCTTTGTTTTGAAGGGAAACAAGAGGAATTAAACAAAACCTCTCTGTGTCAGCCTGCTATACTTGTTACAAGTATGGCAATATTAGAAGTCTTAAAGAAAAATTCCCCAATCCAAACAAGCGCCTGTCTTGCTACGGCCGGCCTTAGCCTGGGAGAATACACAGCTCATGTATCTGCTGGTTCAATAGCTTTTACCGATGCTGTACGATTGGTATATAAGCGAGGCACCTTCATGCAGGATGCCTGCAATGCAGATCACGGAGGTATGGTTTCTATTATTGGATTAGAAGATGAAAAAGTAGAACAAATTTGTATAGAAATACGGACAGAAGGGGTCATTTGTGCTGCAAATTATAATTGTCCTGGACAGGTGGTTATTTCAGGCGAAAGATCAACTTTGGAAAAAGCATCAGCATTAGCTAAAGAACGGGGCGCAAAAATAGTTGTACCTTTGAAAGTAGACGGAGCATTCCATTCAGAATTAATGAGCCCCGCAAGTAGTAAACTCTCAAAGGAGCTGGAATCAACATCAGTCTTAAAATCAAATATACCGGTTGTGGCAAATATCAATGCACAGTATGTGAGTGAGCCTGCTGAGATAAAAACATCTTTATCAATACAATTGAACAGCCCTGTGCGATGGCATCAATCGATGTGCACTTTAATACAAGACGGATTTAATCAGTTTTATGAGATCGGACCGGGAAAGTCATTATCGGGCCTCATGCGAAGGATCGATCCTGCTCAAAAAATGGTAAATATTGATACCGTGGAAACCTTTAAAAATTTAATGAAATCAATTTAATTTTAATACAAGGAGGTAAAAAACCGTGTCAGCAGTTGAAGATAAGGTTAAAGAAATTATTACAAAACAAATGGGAGTAAAAGACGATCAGATTACAAAAGACACATCATTTATCAATGATTTAGGAGCTGATTCTCTGGATACTGTAGAATTGATCATGGAATTTGAGGATGCCTTCGATATGAATATTCCCGATGAGGATGCGGAGAAAATACGCACCGTAGGAGATGCCGTTAAATATATAGAGGAACACAAATAAAAATGCAACAGAAACGAAGGGTTGTTATCACAGGCATCGGCGCAGTTACGCCTTTAGGGCTGGAAAAGAATACACTATGGTCGGCGCTGTGCGAGGGAAAAAGCGGTATTAAACCTATCACTTCTTTTGATACCTCAGCATTTGATGTACACTTCGGCGGAGAAGTTAGCGATTTTGATTCCAGCAGGTGGTTCGACGTTAAAGAGGCGCGTCGGTTAGAGCGCTTTGCACAATTCTCCGTAGTCGCTTCTGCAAATGCTATCAATGATGCCGGATTGGAATTAAAGAACTACGATGCAACAAGGATAGGAGTTTTAATTGGTTCTGGAATGGGTGGTTTACTAGAAATTGAAAACCAACATAGTATTCTTGTCAATAAAGGTCCCTCAAGGATATCCCCCCTTATGATTCCCAAATTGATGGTTAATGCCGCTCCGGCGCAGGTGGCAATACGATTCGGGATCAAAGGGCCTAACTATGCACTGGTAACAGCATGCACCACAGGCGTTAATTCTATCGGAGAGGCAGTCAGGATTATTCAGAGAGGGGACGCAGAGATCATGATCGCAGGAAGTTCAGAAGCGATAATCACACCTTTAGCCCTCAGTGGGTTTAGCGCCATGAAAGCGCTTTCTACACGCAACGATGCGCCAGAGAAAGCCAGTCGCCCCTTTGATAAAAATCGGGATGGTTTTGTTTTCTCAGAAGGAGCTGGTATCGTTGTACTGGAAGAATTTGAAACAGCAAAGAAACGAGGCGCAAATATCTATGCGGAGGTATCAGGATACGGACTTAATGCCGATGCTTACCATATTGCAGCGCCAGAAGGTAATGGTGATGGTGCGGCAAGGTGTATGAATAGCGCCTTAAAAGATGCTAACTGCAACCCGGAAGAAATTGACTACATTAACGCACATGCTACGTCAACTCCTCTCGGTGACAATATCGAAATAAAGGCTATAAAAAGAGTTTTTGGAACGTACGCGCCGCAAATTCCTGTGAGTTCAACAAAATCCATGTTAGGCCATCAGTTAGGGGCTTCGGGAAGTGTTGAGGTAGTAATCTGCGCCTTAGTAATTAAAGAAGGAATTATTCCTCCAACCATCAATTACGAAACACCTGATTCCGAATGCTCAGGATTAGACTTTATTCCTAATGTCGCTCGTGAAAAGAAGGTCAAACAAGTTCTCTCCAATTCATTTGGTTTTGGTGGGCACAACGCCAGCATTATCTTAAAAGGGTTATAAGAATAAGTACTACCATTTAATAAAATATATCATATCTCTGTAATTTTCCCTGAGTCTATTCACAGATAAGCAAGAGTGCTTATTGCCATTTCCTCTATAAAGGATCCCGTAAGTAAGTCTTACGGGAGGGTCTTTATGTATTTCTTAATAGCATGATACATTTCTGGTAGTTTTTTCATTACCACCTGGATGCGTTTTTCATCGTTGATAGGCTTGGCGGGAGAACCCCATACAACAGAACCTGATTCTAAACTTTTATAAACATTTGAGCCTCCACCAATAATACAGTTATCACCAATATCTACATGATCGGTAATGCCAACATCTTCTGCAATCATAACATTTTTTCCAATCCTGGTACTTCCTGCGATTTTGGCATATGCAATAAGCATGGTATTATCTCCTATAGTAACATTATGTGCAATATGCGAATGATTGTCTATTTTTACACCGTTCCCGATGATCGTTTTATCGAGCGCCGCACGGCAAATTGTTACCATAGCGCCGATCTCAACATCATCCCCTATTTCAACGGTTCCTATCTGAGGTATTTTCGTATGTTTACCCTGTATTTGGAGATAACCGAACCCATCTTCTCCAATAACACTATTGCTGTGTATAATCACTCGTTTCCCAATGGCAACCTCTTCCCGAATAGTAACATGGGGATAAATAACAGAACCATCACCTATAGAACTTTCTTTACCGATAAATGTATTTGGATAAATGGTAACATTATTGCCTATTCTTACACGGTCTTCAATAATAACATAAGCGCCAATAGAAACTTTTTTTCCCATAATAGCCTCTTTGCTAATACTAGATAAAGGATGAATCCCTGTAGGGCGAGTGTGTCTCTCTTTAGCTATGACCTCCATGAGCTTAGTAAAAGCCCGAAATGGATTTGTTTCTATAACAATTTGGGGACTTTTCAGCGCCCCAATCTCGCGATGTGTAACAATCACAGAAGCTTTCGATAGCAATGCCTGTGGAATTAATGTATCGTCTTTAATAAAGGTTATATCTCCATCTTTTGCAGTTTCGATACTCGCAATGCCTGTGATTATGGTATTTAAATTACCAATAACCTTTCCACCGGTAATGAGTTGAATCTGGCTTAGTGTATATTTCATAATGTATCAAAAGATATTTATAGAACATCGTATCATAGCAGAGAATCACAGTCAAACGAACTTTTATATTGACAAATTCTCCTATTAAAAATAATAATGTACACATTAAGCACATCAATATATCTATCTTTTTAATCTCTTATGATGCATTTGCCAAAGAGTAAATATTTTCAAGATTTCGATACTCTTCACGGGTATGATAACCATAGTAAATTTAACAATATCAATAATTTTAAGGAGTAAATCATATGTGCGGAATTGTCGGATATATCGGTTGCAAAGAAGCAGTCAAGGTTTTATTAGACGGCATCAAAAGACTCGAATATCGCGGATATGATTCTTCTGGAATGGCATTTATTCAGAATGGTATTTTACATTGTGAAAAGGCTGTGGGTAAGATAGCTGAGTTAGAAAAGAGACTGAATGGGAATAATTTTAAGACCTCTTTAGGCATTGTTCATACACGATGGGCGACACATGGCTCCCCTACCACGGAGAATGCTCATCCTCATGTTGATTGCAATAACGAAATTGCCGTAGTACACAACGGAATTATTGAGAATTATGATTATTTAAAATCAAAATTAGAGCAGGAAGGACATATCTTTAAGAGCGAAACAGATACAGAAGTACTAGCCCATCTTATTGAGAAATATTTTCATGGTGATCTTGAAACAGCCGTCATGGAAGCATTACGAGAGGTAGAGGGAACGTATGGTATTGCAGTGATTTCCCAGAAAAATCCTCGAAAAATTGTAGCGGCAAGGAAAGGATCGCCCTTAATGATAGGGATTGGAAATCAAGAATATTTTATAACCTCTGATGTTTCTGCTTCACTGGAACATACCCGGGATGTGGTGTATCTGGATGATCATGAGATAGCTATTCTTACACCGGACCGCTACGAAACGAAGACCATACAAAACATCCGTACGCATAAAAAAGTTGAAGAAATACTATGGAATCTGGATATGATTGAGAAGGGTGGCTATGAACATTTTATGCTGAAGGAAATTCATGAGCAACCTCAATCCCTACAGAATGTTATGCGTGGGCGGGTGGAAAGTAATAACGGCTCAGTAAGATTGGGAGGATTAATCCATTGCGAGCAAGACCTCCGGCAGGCCAGACGTATTATAATTGTAGCCTGCGGCACATCATGGCATGCAGGACTTGTAGGTGAATACATGCTGGAAGAATTTGCACGCATACCGGTTGAAGTGGAATATGCCTCTGAATTCCGATATCGAAACCCTGTGATCGAAAAGGATACCATTGTAATTGCCATAAGTCAATCCGGAGAAACGGCAGATACCCTGGCAGCTATGCGGGAAGCCAGAAACAAGGGCGCCAGGATACTCTCCATCTGCAATGTTGTCGGCAGTACGATAGCAAGGGAAGCCGATGGCGGAATTTATTTACATATCGGCCCGGAGATTGGCGTTGCATCTACCAAAGCCTTTACGGCACAAATCGCGGTACTTTATTTATTCACCTCTTACATGAGAGGTCTTAGATGTCCCTCTTCCCCACCAGACTCAAATATGATTAAGGATATACAATCTATACCGGAAAAGATCCAGGCTATCCTTAACATGGAAGAACATATCATTGAACTTGCAAAGTTATACAAAGATAGCGAACACACTCTTTATCTGGGAAGAGGATACAACTACCCCGTAGCGCTTGAAGGCGCATTAAAGCTAAAAGAGATATCATATATCCACGCCGAAGGTTATCCCGCAGCAGAAATGAAGCATGGACCTATTGCCCTCATAAACAAAGATATGCCCGTAGTCTTTATCGCTACAAGAGACAGTGTCTACGGAAAGATTTTAAACAATATAGAAGAGGTAAAATCCAGAAAAGGAAAAGTAATTGCAATTGCAACTGAGGGAGATAATCAAATTGCAGAAAAGGTAAATCACGTCCTTTACATACCAAAAACTACTGATGTCCTGACACCTCTCCTGTCAGTAATTCCTCTCCAATTGCTGGCCTATCATATGGCAGTCATGAGAGGATGCGATGTTGATAAACCGAGAAATCTTGCAAAGAGTGTAACGGTTGAATAGGAGATTCACTTTAAAGATGCAGGTAACAGGTAAAATAACGTTGGATTATTAAGTATAGTTTGGTAGGGGCGAACACAAGGTTCTCCCCTACCGGTTATTTTACGCCTTACGTGAACAACTATTTTTTATTCGAAATATAAACGAAAGAGCTAAGGATCTCCTAATCACTGGTAAAGTGAAATTTCGTTGCAAAACCGCTTCTCCCGTCATAATTCCATTCCTGGTTATCCCTCATGAAACCGATGATTAACAGCCTTTCCCATATCTAATGTCAAATCAAATTCTTTTGCCCAGAGTGTAAAGTTCTTATTGACAGTTTGGGTAGGTTTTCCTGGATCTCCCTGCCCATGCAACAACTCAATATCTAATGATAATCTATTAGTTACTTCAGCCCTCTTGCGCCATTCAGAAGATTCTATCTGGATAGGTAGATATCTTACAGTAATCCTTTCAGGTGGAACTTTGCCAAAACGAAACACATGATTTTTAAAAATATCCAATAATGCATTTTTCTGAATAGCGGAAGCGGCCTTATCATTTATATAAAAGACAATCCAATTTTTATCTGGTGTTGCTGTCAGATCTGTTATTCCTATTACCGTCTGACCATCTAAATTATGCTGCCCGTAATTCCCTTTTAGAACACGAAAAACACCGGTAATCCTGCATGTTTTATTATGAGTTGGCTCACTTCCGAAGAGACAAGGACAACCCGGATTGCAGGTACATCCCTCAAAATACTCACCTTCAATTGACCAGGACGGACCAGCCAAAAGGGTGCTGGAGATACTACTACAAAGCAGGATAGCAGAGATTATTCCAGATAGTAAATATTGCAATCTTCTCATCATTCCTCTCCTTCTAAAAGTAACTGTCGAGTTAAACCACTTAGTTATAATTCTGATGAAATATATACCTCTAAAATTTCCCTTGTAAGACAAGGACATACTTTTATCAATGGAGTATAAAAATGTGGATTCGCCTCAGCTTAACCGCTCTCATCTTATTTTCGAATAAGGGGAACAAACCGTACAGGGATAATGGATTTTTTTATAATATTCTCAGAAGCGTCTTTGGTAATCAACATCAGATCCTGCACTGCATACATACCACCCACAGGAATAACCATACAACCGCCAGGCTTAAGCTGATCAATAAGTGGTTGAGGAATATGCTCTGCCGATGCGGTAACGATAATGGCATCAAAAGGGGCATGCTCAGGCCATCCCTTATAACCATCACCAATCATGCCCTTCACATTCGTATAACCCAGCGCTTTTAAATTTTTTATAGCCTCTTTGCCGAGTTTTTCTACAACCTCTATTGTATATACCTGTTTTACCAATCTCGAGAGAACAGAGGCCTGGTAACCAGAACCCGTTCCCACTTCCAACACAATGTCATCTTTGTCTACCTTTAATAATTCTGTCATAAAGGCAACTACATATGGCTGAGAAATGGTTTGCCCAAATCCAATAGGCACCGGTCGGTCTGAATAGCTAAGGGCACGATTTTCTTCCGGAATAAAGAAGTGACGAGGTATACACTTCATTGCATCGAGTATTTCTTTATCCTTTATGCCCCGGGAGGCAAGCTGTTCTTCCACCATCTGTTCCCGTTGCCGTTTAAAGACACCCTCGTCCGTTACAGAGCTTTTAATCCCCAGAGCAGAAACCGCGCTGTTAAACGCAGATAAGCTGATAAAAGAGATTGTACTCACTATGTATGAGGTAATAAATATAAGTGAACTTGTCTTCATATGAATTTATTTTTCACCTATAGATAACTTTATGAGAATTATGGTAACATGGTAGTTTTTTGAAAAAATACCATGAGAAGCTCCGCTAGGAGCGAAATGTTTATAGACAAATCATTCTGCTACAATCAAGCTCCATCGGAGCGGTATGTTTTTCTGTGTTAAGGTCACATGCCGCTCCGATGAAGCTAAGGTTTTGAATATCACATGTTTCTATAAACATTTCACTCCTATGGGGAGTTTTTCAAAAAACTACAGGGTTATGAGTTCAAAAAACTAAGATGTTACGAGTTATGGTATATCCTGGTTTACAATCTCATGTAATGTATAGGAATTTCAATTACATAGGGCAAGGCTAAACAGCCTGTCCGAGAATGCTTTCACACGGCAAATCCTATCAGGTTGTCCGAGAATGCGGTTAAAAATTTTAAATATACCATTTGTTGTGCATATCATACCTTGCAAGTGCAATATATTGTATGCTAATTTTAAAAATTTTAATTCTCGGACAGCCTGCTATATGTTGACAAAATATTAGCATGATAACAATATTTATAGTATCCAAATGTGAAACCGAACATATCATCAACTGCAGAAGGATTACCCTGTCTGTCATTGCGAGGGTCTTTTCCGAAGCAATCTCTTCTGAAATATTCAAGGGATTGCTTCGGACACTACGCTCGCAATGACATGTTAAGAATCCTCTCCATTTCATTTACTTACCTATTAGCCAAAGACTCAACTTTCTCCATATTCTGTTCGGTTTCATCTATTGGATACTATAGTATGGCATTTGTGGGTCGATTGAATTCTCGGACAGGCTGTTTAGCCTCGCCCTACATCGACTCCATTTTTCGTGATGCCGTTAACACATCCCTACCCCAATTGTAGAGACGCAAGATTTTGCGTTTCTCCAGGGGAATGAACTCACCCCTTAATCCCCTCCAAAGAGGGGAATAGAAAAGTTCCCTCTCGGGAGGGGATTAAGGGGTGGGTAAAAAAGCCGTTGGGTTTTGCTTTTTAAAACCCAACCTAATTTAATGTTTAGGAATTTCAAAGTTTGTATCATAGCATACGAAACAACCCCCTGAATCCCCCTTTTCTAAGGGGGACTTGAAGAAATCCCCCTTAAGAAAGGGGGCTAGGGGGTTGTCTCTGTTAGTAAAGAGGGTCAGGAGGTTATTTTTAACCGATATTTTCCGTATATTCAAAAAGTCGCTGCCAAAGGCAGCTTAATTTAACGTAAATAGTAAAAAAATAACAATGGAGCAGTTCTCCTTAAGTTATCTATAGTATGTATGAGGAGAGAATTCTTCATACTCTGTAAACCAGTTCTTGGGGTGGCACTGACAAACTTTGTTTGTCAGTGTTTTGTAATCCATAGCATGTAGGTAAATAAGCACGGAAAAAACCGTTTGTCTGTGCCACCCAGTCTGGAATCCCAAAACTTCAATCTCGTATCTAGAATCATTTGAAGATAGAGAAAGAGGCTCCCGTACAGAATAGGTTTTGGGATACCTTCTAGTTACATCCACCAAATGAGAATCCATACATGATATAAGCTCATTATCGATCAACATCACCATGGGCGCAACGTACTAAGGCGTAACTATAATGGAAACATCTTCTCTTGTACGTACTTCGCCAATAACATCGGCAGTCATAACCCCCTTCTCTTTAAGTTTTGCACAAAGCACTTCAACTTTTTCTTCCGGAAGTGAGATAAGCAGGCCGCCGGAAGTCTGGGCATCGAATAAAACATCTACCAACTCCTCACTTACGTTAGGATCTATTCTAATCGCATCTTTTAAATATTTTTTACTAAGCTTTGACACCCCCGGTATCAATCCCATCCTGACATAGCGTTCACAACCTTCGAATATAGGCACACGGCCAGCAAAGAAGGATAAGGTAACCATACTGGCTTCTGCCATCTCATACGCATGGCCCATAAGCCCAAAACCAGTAATATCTGTGCAGGCATTCACATTTACCTCCAGCATGACTTCAGAAGCTGCCTTATTTAACAAGGCCATACTCTTCGTTACAATACTTATATGCTCTTCAAGAACTTTCCTGGCCTTAATAGCCGAGATAATTAATCCTGTCCCTAACGGTTTTGTTAATACCAATACATCCCCTACTCTGGCACCTGCATTCGTTACAATCTTCTTAGGATGAATAATTCCCGTAACAGATAATCCATATTTAATCTCATTATCCTGTAACGTGTGACCACCCACAATGACAGCTCCTGCCTCATTGACCTTATCTGCTCCACCCTTAAGTATTTCTATCAAAATATCCTTATTCAGTATCTTAAGAGGATAACAAAGGATATTCATAGCCGTGAGAGGTTTGCCTCCCATAGCATAAACATCGCTTAAGGCATTAGCTGCTGCTATCTGCCCGTAATCATACGGATTATTCACTACCGGTGTAAAAAAATCAAGAGTTGATACCGTAGCTATTTCCTCAGTAATCTTATAAATACCGGCATCAGCAAAGGTTTTGGGACCGACTAACAGATGTTCATCCGGATACTCCGGTAAATTACGGAGCACATACGCCATGTCTTCAACGGGGATCTTACCAGCTCACCCACCACACGTTGCGTAATCGATCAATCGTTTTTTTCTTCGTAACAGAGGTACCACCCCCTTTCATAAAAAAGCTACCATTTGTTCTATCGATTTTACTGAAACCACGACGTCGATGCCTCTTTTTTATTGAATTTAGCATGGCACTCATCGCAACTATTTACCACATTGAAAAAGGCTGTCGTGGCCTTATCTTTATTTTTCTCCTGACAGGCGCTGATTAACTGTAATGCGCTGAGATGGAATTTAACATCCAGATTTATAAACTCCACAGGCAAGTCATCTTTAATTGCCCCTGTAAAAACCACGGGACTTGCCGCTTTCAGTTTTTTTGTATCTTCTTTAATATCATCCCAATTTTGCTGGTTAATTGATGTTGATAAATGTTTTAACAACACCTTAATATTTTTCATATGTACCAGAAAGCCTTCTTCATTTTTAATAAACCCAAGCTCTTCATTTGCCTTAACTTCCTTTTGCCCCTTTTCGCTGGATACACCTCTCTCCTCCAGCTTTTCTGTTTCTTTTTTGCCACAACCGAACATACATACTATGAGAATTGCTAAAATAATAGATTTCTTCATGTAAGGCACCTAAAAATTAAAGATTTATGAAAATTAATAAAATTTTATGTTAAACGTTCTTCTTCAAAAAATCAACTTTTTATTCCTCATAATACGCTTAAAGACTTTCCAATCTTCTCAAAACACCCCACTGCCCAGGTAAGATCATCCTGATTGTGTGCAGAGGAAAGCATTACACGAATGCGCGCCTTATCCATAGGTACTGTAGGATAACCAATAGCCTGGGCAAAGATCCCTTCTTGAAATAATTTTTGGCTAAAATCTTTAGCTTTCTTAGCATCTCCTATAATAACAGGAGTAATAGGTGTTCTTGTGCAGCCAAGGTCAAATCCGGCATGTTTCATTTTCTGCTGAAAAAATGCAGTGTTATTCCAAAGTTGTTTAACGAATATATCTGAAGTACTGAGGATATTCACAGCTTCAATACAAGCTGCTACATCGGCGGATGCAACAGCGCTGGAAAAAAGGAATGGGCGTCCCTTTTGTGACAGGTAATCTGTTATCTTTTTCTTTCCTGCAACATAACCACCTGCCACCCCGAATGCCTTTGACATGGTACCTGTCTCAATATCGACTTTGCCATGTAGACCAAAATGATCAACAACACCCCTGCCACCTCGTCCCAAAACACCTTCTCCATGGGCATCGTCTACCATAGTAATTGCACCAAAAGCCTCGGCGATCTCTACAATTTCCGGCAGGGGTGCAATATCACCTTCCATACTAAAAACCCCGTCGGTAATAATAAACTTACGCATAGCACTCTTCTCATTGGATACCTTTACCCGAAGGTCTTGTGGATCACCATGCTTATATCGTATAATCTTAGCCCTTGATAACCTACACCCATCAATAATACTCGCATGATTAAGTTCATCTGAAAAGACAGCATCACCCTCATCAACAATTACAGGAATAACAGCCAGGTTTGCACAGAATCCGGATTGAAAGGATAAAGCGCTCTCCACCCCCTTAAAAAGTGCAAGCTTTTGTTCCAATTGTTTGTGCAGTAGTGTCGTACCAGCAATAGTTCTTACCGCTGCTGGCCCTACACCGTAAGTTTCAATAGCTTTTTGTGAAGCTAACTTTAATCTGGGATTGTTGGCAAACCCAAGATAGTTATTTGAGCAAAGATTTAATACCCGTTTTCCCTCTACCATAATCCACGATTCTTGCGGTCCCTCTATGGTACGGATATGGATTAATAGTCCTGTTTCCTTAAGCCTGTCAAGTTCTTCAGTAATAAAATCAAGTTTATCCATGATACATATCGCTCCTTTTACATTTTTAAAATAACCTTTCCACATCTTCCATCTTTCATAAGTTTCATACCCTTCTCATAGTCTTTTAGTGAAAATTGATGAGTAATGACGGGGCTTGGGTCAACGAGGCCGGAAGATAAAAAACGTGATGTCTTATACCACGTAGAGAATATCTTGCGACCAGTAATCCCATAAATACGTATCTTTTTAAAGATAACATCCTTATTCAAATCGATATGTACCTGCCTTTCATAAATGCCCAAAATAGATATCCTTCCTCCGGGCGTGATAGCTTTTAAACCTTGGTTTAGAGCCTGATTGTTACCGGAAAATTCCAGAACTACATCTATTCCATTATCTCTTGTAGCCTCCAGAGCAGTTTGGACCACATCTTGTTTTCTGGGATTAATGATACTATGTGCTCCCATTTTCTTACCGATAGCTAACCGATAATCATTAGGATCAGAAATGATAATGAGTGAGGCGCCACAAGCTTTGGCAATACCCGTAGCAAAAAGTCCAATTGGTCCAGCCCCAAGAATTAAAACAGTCTTAGCCGAAACATTCTCAGCCAAAACGGTATCAACAGCGTTTCCAAAAGGCTCCTGAATAGTTGCCCATTCATCCGTAATATGGGAATCATTTTTCCATAAGACATGTTCAGGCAAGACAAGAAATTCGGCAAAGGTGCCATCATGGTCAACTCCCAACAGCTTAAAATTTTTACAAACCTCCGAATAGCCGTTATTACACTGATAACAATATCCACAGATAAGATGACTCTCAGCCGAAACACGATCTCCAATCTTTACCTGGGTAACCTCACCACCTATCTTTATTACGTCTCCAACGAATTCATGGCCTATAATACGAGGTGGTAGAAAACGGTGTTGCGCCCAACGTGTCCAGTCAAAAATATGCACATCTGTACCACAAATAGAAGCAACCTTTACTTTAATCAGTACATCTTTTAACCCTACCTTTGGAGCAGGTACTTCCACAAATTCCATACCTCTTGTACGTTTTGTTTTAACAATAGCCTTCACGGAAGAACACCTCTTTCTTTAATTATTCCTTACTGTTGACTCAGGATTCCTCTTCTTTCACGGTGTGCCATGTCACGCTTTTTTGCAATGCATATGTGTGCCATGCCACATCTTTCAAACTTTACAACTTACTGCCCCTATCTATTCATATCAAAATCTAACTAATTGTAAAATAAATTTTTAGAACTATTTCTTCATTTCATAAATGTGTGTTTATCGTTCAAAAGTTATTAAAATTTATTGGCATGAATGTTGCTTTTTAATACCACGAAGAGTTTCTCTAATAAAAGAATTCTTGTGGTGTTGCAACATGTAAGAGATAATCATCTTTTATAAAATAAAATCAGGTATTTCCTTCTAAAATTGAGGCTGATAGGTGTAAATATTGTGCAGCAAAGCTACTCTTACGGCAAAGTGTCACAATAAATTTACTATGGAAAACCTTACAAGTTTGTGAAAGTGTTTTCGTACCTTACTGAATTTTTTCATTAACAATTTAAAAAGGAGGCGGAAAAATGTTAAAAAAATTTGGTTTAAGTTTTTCTATTGTAGGCGCACTGATATTTAGTATCGTTGTTGTAAATAACTCTTTTAGTAGCTCTGCTGTAGCACAACACTATCAAGTTCTTCAGCCAGATGGAAAGGATGTAGCAAAAGAGGAGGGAAAGAAGGAAGGGGGGAAAGAAGGAGGAAAGGCAGAAGGGCAGAAGGAAGAAAAGTGTGAGAAGTGTAAACACATACCGTCTCAGCCAGAGGGCGATTGCAGATGCGATTGCCATCACAGGCACCAATAAACCCTGGAAGATCAGAAATAACAAAGGCAACTCATATGAGTTGCCTTTGTTATAGTCAAAAGCACCTATTTTTCGAAAATAAGTAAAAAATTCCTTACGAATACCATAAACATCTGTTATCCATAAAAGTATGAAAGATTTTTTGAGTTTAGAACAGCGCAAAGAGCTCAGAAGAGTACACAAGAAAGAACGATCTCGCCGTACCGCAGACCGGATTAAAGCCATCCTTCTTCTCGATTCAGGATGGACTTATGAGCAAGTAGCAGAAGCACTCTTATGAGACAACCAAACAATCAGAACTTATGAAACAACTTATCAGTCCAAGGGATTAGAGAGTCTTCTTTCTGATAACTATCTGGGATGCGTAGCGAAACTTACTTTCAAACAAGAAGAACTCTTAAGAGAACACCTGAGAACTCATCTCTATCGTACTACAAAAGAGATTGGAGCGTATGTCAGAGAAACCTTTGGAGTAAGCTATACCCCAGAAAGGATGGTACATGCTCTTTACCGACTCGGATTTGTCTATAAAAAGACCACTCCAGTTCCTGGCAAAGCAAATCCACAAGCACAACAAGAATTTCTTGCTCAGTATCAACACCTCAAAGAAACAAAGTTACCTTCAGAGAAAATCTTCTTTATCGATGGCGTTCATCCTCACTACAACTCTCCGCCCGCTTACTCATGGATAGAGAAAGGGACAACCAAAGAACTGCCGACCAACACCGGCAGAGAACGGATAAACCTCAACGGAGCACTTGATACAGAAACTCACGAAATCATTCTGAGAGAAGACAAGAGCATTCATGCACAATCAACCATAGACCTTCTGAAAGAACTCCAGAGGAGAAAATCCTCAGGCATCTAATCTGTATGTTATTGCTGATAATGCTCGCTATTATCGGGCAAAAGCAGTACAAGAGTATGTAAAGAATTCCCGAATACAGCTTCTGTTCTTGCCTCCGTATTCTCCCAATTTAAATCTTATCGAGAGAGTCTGGAGGTTCTTTTACGAAAAAACCCTTTATTACAAATATTATGAGACGTATCAGAGATTTAAGACAACGTGTTTAAACTTCTTTCACAATATCAGTCTCTATCGAGAGAAATTACAGACTCTTTATGAATGGAAAATGATCCCAATATAATTACCTCTCCCTTCTCTTCCAAAACTGCGTAATCCATATCACCCGGAACGTTGATATTTAACTCATACCTCATTAATTGGTATTTATCGTCAATTTGTGACATGTTTTCAATACATGTAAAAAGTATCCTGCTTTCCCTTCCTTATTGTAACCTTTTTGTCAGGTAAAGGTTAATGACCATCTATTTTTGTATTGGAATTTCAATAAAAAGAGTGGCATGCATAAATTTGTTTGTCCGCGCCTGATTTAATGCGTGAGATTTTAAAGTAGCCGCAAAGGTTACCGAGTTACGGGGATTGCTCTACATTCTCTGTACGACTCTATGGCTAAATTTATGCCTTCGTATCTTATACAAATTTGCTTTCAAACAATAAATATATTATGAAATATATATGCTATATCTGGCAGGATTCAATTGGGCTATCTTTTAATATTTGAAAGCGAATTGGTATTAGAGGCATGAATACATCTCAACACCCATTTTTTGAGAATATTGCGTCACTTAAAAGAACATATAAGCGATTAAACAAATAAGCAAATAATATATTTCATAAATTATTTTGCAATGTTTGTCACCAAATGCTTCTCACCTGCGATATACAGGATGATTAAAACGTGTTTTGTATTACGGGTGCTTTTTGATATGAAAGGGAGTAGGAAAAATGGGTCTAGAAAATGATTGGGATGGTGAAACGATGGATGAGCAAGAAAATGACATTAATACAAATTCGCTTTCAAACAATAAATATATTATGAAATATATATGCTATATATGGCAGGATTCAATTGGATTATCTTTTAATGTTTTAAAGCAAATTGGTATAAGGATGGACAAGAAGGCGATCACTAATTTACGGATAAATACTAAGTCATTTTGCATGTGATGCGCAGAGACATTCCGTTCTTTTGTCTGGAATGCCTCTTTTCCTAAATTTTAAAGGTATAACCAAACTAGTATAACGTTTCATTAAAATGTAGACAATTAATTCATTAAAAATTCAAATTTACGCCATCGGTGTACCACGGGTTGCTCATTGATCTCTTGGACGCCTGGCATTATTCTTTTTTTCAGTTCTTCCCATGATGACACTCTTATATGACGAAGAAAAGTGCGTGCCATTTTGCTAAAATAAGGTTTCGGCCAAGTTAAGCCACGACCCGTGCTTTGGCGTGTGAACAGAGATGAACCGTCCTGGCCGTGTTGCCAGATATGCCCGCGTTTCCTGGGAAATATGGGAAGAATGATTGTCCAGAATTATTCGAATTTGAGCATCAGCAGGATAGTATGCATCTATTTCCTTCAACAGCTCAATGAATTCCCTGCTTCTGTGACGGCGTTGAACTTGAGCAAACACATGACCATCGTGCAAGTCTATACCGGCTAAAATTGATGCAGTCCCCAGCCGTTTGTATTCATGGTCTCTTGCAATTTGAGAATACTGATTGGGCTGAGGCGGAAGGTCGGGGGCAACATTTGCAAGAGCTTGCACCCCGGGCTTTTCATCAATACAAATCGTGTACAATTGTT
>SULG01000025.1 GCA_005524015.1 Candidatus Jettenia ecosi | reverse complement strand
GGTAGAGAACTTGCCTCTGGACTACTCTTCTTGCATTGATCCGACGGTTTTCTACTACACTCCAATACCGGTGTATTTTCCCATCTTTCGTCCGTGTTTTTTCTCGTAAAAACATGCAAGCATTTTCGCAGTTTCCCGTAATGACGTCAATAGGGTAGGTCGGCACTACAAGCCATTTTGAAAATTGACCCCGGTAAAATCAAGGGTTTCAGCGTTATTTCTACTCAAAAATAACCTTTTTTGGGTGCGAATTGCGAAAGTCGGGGTAGTCTGTTTTCTTGCTTGATTATGGTAATGGGGTCAGTTGGTTTTTCTTTTTCTAAGAAATAATAAAACCCCCTTAACTTTCCTTTTTCATAAAAGGAGGTTAAGGGGGTTTTGGTTTTTATAACGGTGAATTTCTAGAGCAGGAACTTATTTTCCCTTTATTTTAATAATAACATACCGGGAAAATTCGCCTCGTTTTACCAGCATAAGGATACCTTTTTCCTTATCTGCATCATTTAATGCCTTTTTAAATTCTGTGACATTGCTGATCTTCTTTCTGTTTACTTCCTTAATAATATCGCCTTCTCTTATATCTGACATGCCGGCAGGGCTTCCTGTCTGGATATTTGAGACTATTACACCGCTCTCATCTTCAATACCCAGATTTTTGGCAATCTCTTTTGTAAGATTTTGCACCGTCATTCCAAGTTCTTTCTGTTCCTTTTCAAGAGGAGGTGTACCGCCTGGTCCAAGGGCAAATAATTCTGCTGGTTGTTCGCCAATCTTGATGGACAATTCTTTTTCTTTGCCGTCCCTCAGGACTTTCATTTTTACTTTTTTCCCGACTTCTGTTTGAGCAACGGTATTACGGAGATGATTTACATCCCGGATAGGCTTTCCTTCATATTCTATGATAATATCTCCACGCTCAAGTCCGGCTTCCTTTGCAGGGGAATTTTCCTGAACATCACTTACCAGAACACCTTCTGTAACGGTAACATTAAACGACTTTGCCAAAGCGGGGTCGACATCCTGGATAACAACGCCTAGCCATCCCCGGGTAACTTTGCCTTTTTCTATAAGATCCTTCATAACAATTTTTACCATATTCACAGGTATGGCGAATCCGATACCCTGATAACCACCACTTCTGGTAAATATGGCGGTATTGATACCCATTACCTCGCCTCGTATGTTAACAAGAGGACCACCGCTGTTGCCAGGATTGATAGCTGCGTCCGTTTGAATCATATCTTCATATTGTGCGACACCGACGTTGGCTCTTCCCGTAGCGCTAATGACACCGATAGAAACTGTTTGTGACAAACCGAAAGGATTCCCAATAGCAATAGCCCATTGTCCGACCTGAATGGTATCAGAATCACCGAGCTTCGCTAAAGGCAAATTATCTCCTTCTATTTTTACTACGGCAATATCTGTTTGAGGATCGGTGCCAATAACTTTCCCATCAAATTCCCTTTTATCTCCCAGGGTAACCTTGAGTTCACCGGCATCTTCTACCACATGGTTATTCGTTATAATGTATCCTTTTTCACTGTCTATAATTACCCCTGAACCAAGCCCTTGTATTTTAAAGTCGCCTTCAGGAAATCGTGGTTTAAAGAACCTGTCAAAAAAATCATCGCCAAAAAAATCTCTGAATTGACGGAATGGATCGCCTTCATCTTCTTGTTGGTCAGGCTCTGCTCTGGGTGAAGGTGAATGAAACCGATCATTTGGCATTTGCCTCTGTCTTTGCTGCTGACTATGTTTAAAGGTTTTTACAGAAGTGATTGAGACTACTGCGGGTTTAACCTGATTAACCACATTTTGGAATACATGTTCAAGATGCACAGCTGTGGCAAGCGCAGCTGCATCAGCTTCGTGTGTCTGTTTATTTGCAGCGCATACTACAGTTCCAAAGCAAAGACTAAAAGCTACAACGAAAAGAGGACGAAGATAAAATTTTCTTAAATTGTTGCTCATGAAGACCTCCTTCAAAATAAAAGTTTAAATCCTAAACGGCCTTTCTTTAAATGAATTCTATGCAAGATATGTTTTTTTGTCAAATCAAAACTCAGGTATACTTCTATAGTGCTTGCAATCTCTATTCCGCATTGATAGAATATATCTTCACTGTTGAATCTCATGAAAAATATCTGTGGTAACCCTTGGTTTTATAGGAGCAAGCTTCATTTCCCGAAAATTCATAAGGGCTACCTTAATCTTAATACATACGCTGAAATATGAGATCTATCCGCATGCTTGAATCAACATTGACAGATAATTCTCATTATTAACCTCATCACAAATATCCTGAAGCTAAATGTACGGGGTTTATATAATTATCCTTATGAAACAGGAATTAATACCTATTTTGTTCCAATGAAATAACAAGAGAAGGGGAATTTATGGATTGGAAGAAGACCTCTATACTATTCGTTGTTGTAGCAGTTGTCCTCTATACACAACGTAACGCATTTTCATCGGATACATATTTTACGCATCAGGATATCAAGAAGAGAATGTTACGTGCAGTTGAAGAATCGAAGGAATCTATCGATATTGCAGTATCTGACATAACCTCAAAAGAGATTTTAAATACCCTTAGTAAAGCACAACAGCGGGGGGTACAGGTTAGAATTGTAGCAGGCAGGAGGTGTACTTTAACAAACGGACTGATGTTGAATCTTTACAAGGATAAGCAACTTGCAACGAAGATAGTAATTCAAAAGGGAATTATGCATAATAATTTTGCCATTTTCGATTGTAAATTGCTGATGATTGGATCGTATAACTGGAAAGAAAAGGTGAGTAAGTTTAATCATGGCAACGCGTTTTTTACCGAAGAAGCGAAGATAGTAATAAAGTATCAAAAAGAATTTGATCGCTTATTTCATGAAGGAACAGCGCCAAAGGTTGAAAATATTGCTGCTGGCGGAGAAGAAGGGTTTAAAAAGGCAGAAGGCAAGTCACCAGGAGCTGTTACGGATACCTTTGCCATGAGCGGGAAACGAGTTATCGTATCGAAGTATGGTGTTGTTATCGTAGAAACTAGCGACGGTTATATTGATATGGGTTTTGAAGAATTTAATAATATCTTTGGAATAGTGAGTGATTTGTCAGATGAGCAAAAGGAGAATTTGTGGAGTCGATGTATAGGTAAAAAAGTTCGGTGGAATGGGATGGTGAATTACATTGGATGGGGTTTGGTAACGGGGTGGATGATGGGAGTGACTCATGGCGGCACCGGCGTTGAGGTAAAGCTAAACCCTGCCAATAAAGGGCATTTTTCTCCGGTAAAATACGGAAATACCGTGACATATACGGGGAAACTCGATTCACGGGTGACAAGGATATTCCCCTATAAGCTCGAAGATGGAGATGTGCTTGGAATTGAGAATACAGAGCCAAAACCTTTAAGCAGGCAGGAGTTAATTCAAAATCCTGATGTAATGCCTATTTCCCAGGGACCCAAAAAGATATTTCTTGTAGAGTCTTTTGAAGATTTAAACGCTCTGTTTGGCAGTGAAAGTAGTTTATCGGAGATACAAAAGGATGAGGCATGGGAAAAATATCAGGGTAAATATGTCAGTTGGATAGGCCGGATTGTTTATAAAAATTTAAATGTTGCATCTGGTTTACGAATAGGAATAATGCAAAAAGAAAACGAATCTGTAGAGTTAAAAATCAGTTTATCAAAAAAGGATAAGATATTAAAATTTCAGGATGACGAGACTGTGGTCTATACGGGAAGATTAACAACACGATGCGGAAATAATTTTCCCTATATCCTGGAAGATGGTGATATCACGACTATTAAGTGATATCACGACTATTAAATAGCCACCCGTAGCTCATGTGTGGGTTAATGCCATTTTCGCTTAAAGGCGAGGGAGGTCATCATGGCGAGAAGAATGATAGGTATACAGGTTTTTATTATTATACTCTTCTGGTTAGAGGGTATATTACTTGCTACGGAAAGTTACGAGGCATTTATCCATAAAGGAAATGATTTCGTTCGTAATCAGATGTATCAAGAAGCATTTGATGCTTATGAAAATGCCCTTCAGATAAAACCTGACGCCTTTGAGGCCTGGTACAATAAAGCAATTATCCTTGATTACTTTGGTAAGTATGCAGATGCCATAGAATCATTTGAGAAGACAATTCAATATAAGCCGGACTACTATGAGGCCTGGTATATGAAGGGAAGAGTCCTGGATCATGCCGGGAGATATGATGAGGCTGTTAAGGCATTTGACAAGGCTTTGGAGATCAAACCTGACTATATTACCGCATTATACAATAAAGGGAATGTCCTTGATCATATTGGAAGTATCGACATGGCAATTGATACCTACGATCGTATTATAAAGATAAAATCTGATGCATATGAGGCGTGGAATAATAAGGGCCTGGCTTTGGCAAAAATTCCTGAGAGAAGAAATGAAGCGTTAGATGCATACGATAAGGCTATTGCAATTAACCCAAAATATTATGAAGCATGGATTAATAAGGGTAATTGTTTTGTAAGATTGCGCAAATACACAGAAGCTGTCCATGCTTATGATCAGGCTATTGAAATAAAGCCTTCTGAACATGCAGCATGGGCTGATAAGGGATTTACCCTTGCGGATCTTGGGAAATATGAGGATGCCGTTTATGCCTTTAATAAGGCCATTGAACTGAAGTCTGATTCTTATGGAGCCTGGAATGGGAAAGGACTTGCCCTGGATGCCTTAGGACGGTATGAGGAAGCGCTTGCCGCATACGAAAAAACCATAGAGATTCAGCCGAATTCTTACGGTGCATGGACGAATAAGGGCCTGGCATTATCTCGCACCGGAAAACATGAGGAGGCTATCTTAGCATATGAAAAAGCGTTGCAGATTCAGCCTGATTCTTACGAGACTATGACAAATAAGGGCGGTGAACTATTCCACATGGGGCGCTATGAAGATGCGATAAAAGTACTTGATAATGCGATAAAACTAAGGCCGGATTATCCGCAAGTATGGAATAGCAAAGGATGGGCTCTCTTACGATTAGGAAGGTTTATGGAGGCCATGAAATCTTTTGATAAAGTAGCGCAGATCATTACAGATGAAGAAGCTATGAATATACCACGCCTGGCAAAGATTAAATACGAGGCCCTTAGTAATAAAGGTCTTGCTCTTATACAACTCCAAAACTATGAAGAGGCCGTTAAGGTGTTTGAAAAGGCGCTTAGCTTAAAACCCGAGATCTTTAGTTTATGGATAAATAAAGGGCTGTGTCTTGTACGGTTAAAAAAATATGAAGAGGCATTGAATGCCTTTGATAAAGCAACAACGCTGAGTGGAAATGTGCATGAGGCATGGAATTATAAAGGTTATGTATTTGAGGAAATAGGAAAACAGCAAGAGGCGCTTGATGCTTATGATAAAGCAATCAAGACAAAACCAGATTTTTTCGGAGCCTTAAATAATAAAGGCCTCCTGTTAGATGTTATGGGAAACCATAAGGAAGCTATAGAGGCTTATAATCAGGCTTTAAGGATAAAGCCTGACTTTGATGCAGCATGGTTCAACAAGGCCTGTGCACAAGCTTTGCTTTTGTATAAGGAAGACGCGTTGGATTCGCTGAAGAAGGCAATTGAGTTAAATCCGGGATATAAGAATATAGCAAAAAGCAATCCGGATCTTTTAAGGCTTAAAGGGGGCGCTGGTTTTGAGAAGATTGTTGGTGAATAGGAATTAATACTTTGAATATAGGGTGAGTAACTGGTGAAGAGATTTAGCAGGAGAATATCTCTTACTTGTTATCTTGCTCGTTATTTGACCTGTTAAAGGTTAATTTTAAAATTTTTTTCGTGGTAGACGTAACCTTTACGGTATTATCGATACCTATACCAATAGCCCAAATAGGCTGATCGTTCATTACAACTATGGGAATGGCATCACGTTCTTTTACCGGAATTTTTTTATCAATAAACAGATCTTTAAGCTTTTTGTATCCATGTGTGCCTAAGGGGGAAATCGTATCGCCTTTTTTCCGCAATCTTACCATGAGTGGCATCGTAAGGTTTTGTAAGTCAAAAACTTCTTCGTCTCTTGTTTTCGTTTTTTTGTATACTTCTAATGATAGATCTTGAATATCTAATATCTCAGATACCAAACATCCTAAAGGATGAATCGACGTCATTCCGGGTACTTGCAGAGCAGTTTTTGATATTTGCGGTATGCATGATTTGTGTAAGGATTCTTTTTTAACAGAGAGTATACCATGTTCATGCCATACATAGAGTTTGCCAGGTAACTGGAAATACCGTCTTTTCCCGGGTTTGATTATTTCATCAAATATCTTTATATAATGCTTATATTTAATTTCTTTTAGTGGCGCCCTCATGATAATGAGTATTTCCTGAAGCGCCAAATACTGTAATATTTTAGGTTGTTTTGTTAAAAAATGGGTATCAATGCTGTATGAATCATGAGTTTTTTCTCTGGTAGAATCTTTTAATATTTTTTTTGCTTCTAATTCTAAGTATTCGTTATTAGCAGCGAGGATTTGACATAATTGTATGAGGGAATTTTTGACATTTTTATTATATTGATTTTCTAGTAATGGAATTAATTCGAGTCTTATTTTGTTCCGGGAATATATCGTTTCATAGTTGGACATATCTATTCTGTAATTTTGCCGTTCTTTTTTAAGATATTCAATAATCTCTCTTCTCCAGGTGAAGAGAAGCGGACGAATGAGTTGTATTGTGGAATCTCTGGTGAGTGGACGTTTTATAGGAATTCCCCCAAGTCCAGGCAGGCCGGTTCCCCTGATTATACGATGAAGGAGCGTTTCTGCATTGTCATCTGCTGTATGCCCGGTTGATACAGTAAGGGCATTATATTCTTGTGCTAATTCCATGAAAAATGCATATCTTTCTTTGCGAGCTGTTTCTTCAATTGAATTTTTTGTTTGGTTTGAGATTTCTTGAATATCAACGCTTTTTAAAATGAAAGGCAGAGAAAGGTCTTTGGATAAGTTTTGAACAAATTGCGCATCTTTTTCTGAAGATTCTCCACGAAGCTGATGATTAAGATGAGCAACGAGAATACGTAAATTGAGATTCTTAACGGTATTAATGGAATGGAGAATTTTTAAGAGGGCAGCAGAATCGGGTCCACCTGATACCCCTACAACAATAGTAGCATGTGATTGAATAAGCTGATATTTATTTATCGTGTTGAAGATTTCAAAAGATAGTTTGTGTAAGCGCATCGTTGCACTATATCTCTTTGGTTTAAGCAAGTCAAGTTTAGAAATAATTTGACTTTAGTTTTTGTGCTCGTAAAATATTCCGTGTGGTAAACGACTAGAGTTCTAAATTTTGGATAAGACTTCCATGAATAAACATAATTTTATGTGGGTAAAAGAATGGAATTGTCTTTTTATTATTATGCTCTGTATTTCTGGAGGTATAGTATATAGCGGTTCTTGCGCAATTTGTTATAGCCAGGTGAAAAGAAATAGGGTAGCGCCGGTAAATGTAGGCGGAATTGAATTAGAAGTAGAACTGGCAATTACACCTGAAGAGCGAATTGCAGGCTTAATGTACCGAAATAAACTGGAGGATAATGAGGGCATGTTATTTGTTTTTCCCAAAGAGGAGATTCTCTCGTTTTGGATGAAAGACACCCGCATACCTATTTCGATAGCCTTTATTAAGGCCGACGGAAGGATTATACAAATAGACACTATGAGTCCGCATAGTTTAGATACTCATGTCTCAAGGGAAAGAGTTCAGTATGCATTAGAGATGAAAGAGGGGTGGTTTCGGCTGCATAATATAAAAGAGGGAGATATCGTAAGGATACCGTTAGCTATAGGACGAAAGGCAGAAATTGGAAAATAGACAAGCCTTATCTTTGATAATTTGATAATATGGATGGATAGTTATGTCGCTGTTGGGTAGCATTATGAATGAGAAAGATAGCTCTCAGATGGTTCTTATTCCGGAAGGCAATTTTATTATGGGTGAAGAACGAAAGACGGTATATGTCGATGCCTTTTATATCGATAAATTTCCAATAACTAATTCTCAATATAAGAAATTCGTCGATGCTACAGGGGCCAGAGAACCTTTCTTTTGGAATAACAAAAGATTCAATAGCCCGTTACAACCTGTTGTTGGTGTTAGCTGGAATGACGCTGTTGCTTATGCAAAATGGGCCTGTAAACGGCTTCCGAGAGAAATAGAATGGGAAAAAGCAGCACGAGGTGTTGATGGCAGAGAATATCCATGGGGAAATGTACAACCCGATAGCACGAAAGCTGTGTATAACCTAGACCCAAATACAGGCGCTCCAGCTCCTGTTGAGGACCGAAAGGGAGGCGCAAGCCCTTATGATTGTTTTGATATGGCAGGAAATGTGTGGGAGTGGTGCGAAGATTGGTATGAGGAAAGAAAATTCCGCGTAGTTAGAGGTGGGTCATGGGTAAATCATCACTATATCCTAAGAAGCGCCTATAGAAGTTGTAGTTATCCTGAGGGAAGAGATAACAATGTTGGATTCCGGTGCGTTAAAGATGCGAAATAGTTATCTTTTCTTGATTCCTAAGGCATTTAATGATAGCCGAATATCATATTTTCCATCTAACTTGAATTCTTCATCAAAGACTTTCTTGAGATCATAAGTATTTTTAAAATCATCTTTAGAATCCGTTTCTGTCTTTCCCATAAGACCGCTTTCTACTAAATTAAAAACGACGTTTCCAAAGTCTGTATCTTGTTTTATACCCCATTGTCCAAATACGGTTAATGTCATAAAACCGAATTGCTTTAAGGCGTATTGTCTAATGCCCTCCATAAGTTGTTTTCCTGTTACATGGCGATCCTTATCAGATGTCTTGTGCTGGTCCTTACCTAACATATTTGTAGTATAGTCAAGCGCCTCAAATACAAATTGATAGGCAGTAGAGGAATAGCGGGGATCCTTTTTGATAATTTCTTTTATCTTATTCCATGCTTTTGTCATATAGATTCTCCAACCATTAAGAAAAGTTTTTGTAATGAATTTACAAATTATAGTGAAGCAGTTTTTAGTTCCGTAAGTTCTATCTTCGGAAATAAGGGCTTACCCTTTCGTACTATGGTACCTTTCTTGAATTTCTGTTGAAATTCCAAGCTAGGGTAACAAGTATCTTGCAGGATGCCAAGTTGCCGTTGAATTTCGACAGTAGTTGCCGGCATAAATGGATAAATAAATACAGAAATATTTCTGATAGCCATAGCTAATGAACTAATAACCAAAGCGAGTTGAGGTCTTGTAATGTCTGTCTTAGCCAATGACCAGGGTTTTTTATCTTCGATAAATTTATTGCTACGTCGTATAAACTCCCAAATAACCTCAAGGGCCCTGCTAAATTGGAGTTGATTTATCTCCTGATCTATTTTATCGCAGGTGATTTGCGACTCCCTTTTTAATTCATCATCTTCATCTGTAACTTCGGGAATTACTCCATGGAAATACTTTTCAATCATGGTTAATGTGCGTTGTAATAAATTGCCCAAGTCATTGCCCAGATCGGAATTTATTCTGTGAATAAGTGCATGGTAAGAAAAGTTTCCATCCAAACCAAAAGGAACTTCTCTCAGTAAAAAATATCTATAGGCGTCTGTGCCATAAGATCGGATAATATGAATTGGATTTATTGCGTTCCCTAAGGATTTTGAGATCTTCTGACCTTCAACGGTCCACCAGCCATGCGCAAAAACCTTATGTGGCAAGTCTATTTTTAAGGACATAAGTATGGCAGGCCAAATAACACCATGGAACCATAAGATTTCTTTTCCTATAATATGAACACTTGCCGGCCAGTATTTCTGGAATTTCTGCATATCATCATCATACCCTAAAGCCGTAATATAGTTGAGAAGCGCATCAATCCAAACATAAATAGTATGAGTTGGATCCATGGGAACTTGAATACCCCACTCTACTGCTGAACGGCTTACGCTGATATCTTCGACTTGAGATTTAATTCTCTGTAATAATTCGTTTCTTCTTGATTCAGGTTGTATAAAATCAGGGTGTTTATCATAATATTCCAGCAGATGATTTTTATATTTTGAGAGTTTGAAAAAATAGTTCTTCTCCCTTACTTTCTCTACAACTCGTTTACATTCCGGGCATTTATTCTCTTCAAGCTGTGATTCAATCCAGAAGCTTTCACAGGGAACACAATACCATCCCTCATATTCTCCCAGGTAGATATCTCCATTCTCAAAGATTTGTTGAAAAATTCTCCTTACTCGCCGGCAATGCCGTTCATCCGTTGTTCGTATGAAATCATTATTGGAAATACAAAGATCACTCCATAGGGCTTTAAATTTATCGACCACTGTGTTCGCAAATTCTACAGGCGTTTTATTACAGATTTGAGCCGCTTTTTGTATTTTCTGTCCGTGTTCGTCTGTTCCGGTCAGGAAAAAGACATCTAGCCCCTTTGCTTTTTTATACCGGGCCAATACATCAGCAGCAATAGTTGTATAAGAATGGCCAATGTGTGGTATATCATTGACATAATAAATAGGTGTGGTAACATAAAACGTATGCTTATTCAAGCTCATAATCTTTCCCACACATTTGATCGCAGGGTGTTGTTTCCTGTTGCCTCAAGGATTCTCTTACTTTATCTATAATATCACGAGTTGACACGCAAATTTTGTTTCCGTTATTCAGTTCAATAGTAACTTGCTGTTGTAATACATCGCAATTAACAACTTCTCCGATTCCTTCTGTCGTCTTGACAACAGAACCCTTTCTTGGCAAGCTGTGTTTTAAATCCTCATATACTTTATCCTCGTAACGCAGGCAACACATAAGACGGCCGCATCTTCCTGATATTTTAGAAGGATCGAGCGTTGCCTTTTGATTTTTTGCCATTTTCATAGTAACGGGTTCAAGGTTTTTGAGGAACAATCTACAACATAATTCCCTCCCGCAGTGCTCATAATCAGCTAAAAGTCTGGCTTCGTCCCGAACACCGATTTGTTTCATTTCTATACGCGCCTGATATTCTTTTGCCAGGTCTTTTACCAGTTCTCTGAAATCAACGCGCCCATTAGCAAGATAATAAAAGATAATTTTTTTAGTTCCATATAAATGTTCGACACTGGCAAGTTTCATGAGGAGATTATGCTCTTTTATCTTTTTTTGACAAAACTTAAACTCAACGGGTATCATTTCATTGTTTATCTTTTTTTGTTTTTCTTTATCATCAGTCGTAGCTTTACGTAAAATCTCTCCAAGATTTTCAATGGGAGTATCATCCGCTATCTCGCTAACCTTGGTAATAACTTCGCCAAATTCTATACCACGATTAGAACGAATTATAACTTGATCACCTTTTTTTAATGAAGTAATATTGGTAAAAAAATCAGATGTATTCTTTAAGACACCGTATCGAATAGTTAGAATGTGCCGCATGAAGGTGTTTGAGGAAATGATATAATTATTTATATAAAAAAATATTTATTTAAGATAACAATTAGATTATATTTTGTCAAGATATTACATTTTTTAGTTGTATATAATAGCTTCGAAGATTTATATTTGTATTAGTAATTTAACGTATGATACAACATATCTCTTGTGATATATCTTTTAGATATTAAATGTGAGGGTAGGAATGAAAAAGTCTTTTATTTCTATAGTAATAATTTTTACAATATTTAGCCATACCGTATTATTTGCACAAGACACATCAAATAAGGTAAATATGTTAGAGATTGTTATTTCAAATCTTGTTTCAAGAGTTGAAGCCTTAGAAAAACGGGTAAACGCATTAGAAAAAAATCTTACACCGGGTGTTTCAAAAGCGCCAAAGAGCGCTCCTGCGAATAAAGAGCTTTTAAAACCTCCCTTAAAGGATGGATTCGAAGATATTGGTAGTGGATTTTTTGTAAAAAATGTGCGCTTTGATCAATTTGGTTCAAATGTTCTTTTTACGGGTGAGATAGCTAACAGATCTGAAAAGAATTATCGCTTTGCAAAATTTACATTAGAGATATATGATGACCGTGACTTACTGGTTAAAAAAGAAGAGTTTACTATACCCGACATCCCTAAAGATAGTACAAAACCCTTTGAGGCTATGCTTATAGGTATAGAAACAGGTCTTATTAACAAGTACGTAATCAAGACAACTGAATAGAAAAAACTGATCAAAAAGGTTCTTAAAATAAACGAAAAATGAAAAAGGCATGCTTACCGGTAAACATGCCTTTTTCTATTGAATGTAATTTCTTTACAAGATTACTTTGCTAAGCTTTCATGTTGATGTTCGGCGGGGACCTCTTTTTCACAATTAAAGCAGAAATAAGTCTTGCCACATTCATGCCTTTCTCCGGCTTCTTTATTGCATGTAGGACAAAAATGGGTAACACCACAGATATGTTCATCTCCCACTTCTTTCTCACAATCATAACAAAAGTATGTTATATCGCAAATGTGGCCAGATCCAACTTCCTCTTCACATTTTGTGCAGAATGTCGTCACATTACAAATATGGCCGTCTCCAACTTCTTTTTTACAATCAGAGCAAAAGAAGGTTAAATCGCAGATATGGCCAGGTCCAACTTCTTCTGAGCATTGTTGGCAATAGGTAGTAAGGCCACAGACATGTCCTTCTCCAGCTTCTTTATTACAGGTGGCACACTGATTTATTGACTTTCCCGCAGATTCCGTTTGTTCTGAAGAAGTGGCAGTCTCAGGCGCAGGTTTAACGGGGGTAACAGCTTCCGGCTGTGCAGGCTCTGTTACTGGCGCTTCTTCAAGGTCTTCCTCTTCATCAGGTGTTTCTTCACCAGCTTCTTCGGGCAGTGAAGGAATAACAGCCTCTGGCGTGGGTTCAACGGGGGTAGCATCTTCCGGCTGTGCAGGCTCTGTTACTGGCGCTTCTTCAAGGTCTTCCTCTTCATCAGGTGTTTCTTCACCAGCTTCTTCGGACAGTGAAGGAATAACGGCCTCTGGCGTGGGTTCAACGGGGGTAGCATCTTCCGGCTGTGCAGGCTCTGTTACTGGCGCTTCTTCAAGGTCTTCCTCTTCAACAGGTGCTTCCTCCCCAGTCTCTTCTTCGGGCAGTGAAGGAATAACAGCTTCAGGGGCGGGCTCAGCGGGGGTAACAGCTTCTGTCTGTGCAGGTACAGGTTCTACAGGTGCAGAGGTATCTTTCTGCCTTAACTCGTGCTCTTCTGCCTCCTTTACTTGCCTTTGGGTAGTAACACAAGAGTTCAAAAAGACTGCAAGACTTATTAATACTACACCTAAAAATCCTTTTCCCATAATATTTCTCCTATTTTCCATCACCTATAAAAATAGCCAATACAATTAATTCCTAACACCATTGTTAATCATTAATTCTAATTCATCGGGTATTTCTTTTTTTCTGTATCTATTCCTGCTGCAGAAAAAAACTTTTTCCGTACAGCATCAAAAGTAATTCTTGATAGCGATTTTTTATCATTTACATCTCCAAAAATACCTAGATCAATAGTACCGGCTGCCATTGTTGCATGTCCTCCTGCATTCATAAACCCAAATGCTTTTTGCAATAGTGATGCCAGATTGATTCTTGAGTCCATACTTCGAGCTGATAATTGCACCTTGTCTTTATCAATCCCGAATACAAGTACCGTAGATACTCCTTCCATCTGTAACATTAATTCTGCCGCCTGTGGTAATGCATCACGGTCAGTTATAAACTCTACAAAAGATATAAGGTACGATCCCCTTACCTCTCGGTTTCTTATAGCTCTTCCAATAATATCGAGCGTTTCTGCGCTCATAGGAGGGTTCTCTATTTGATTTAACAATCCTACATCAACTAGCGACGAGAGGTAGGCTGCCGCATCAAGGTCTTCTGTAGTAGTATTCCTGGTGAACCCGCTTGTATCAACCCTGATTCCATAACGAAGAGCTGTGGCAAGTGGCGGGTCCGGCACAATGTCTAATTGCCGCAGGTACCTTGTCATAATAGTAGAAGCAGCGCCAATCTTCGGCAATATTTCAACAAACTCACCTTTTACAAGGCTAAAGTCTGTTTGATGATGATCAATAATAATATTAGGAACTACATTTGCTGGTAATACATTATTTTTTGAAGCAATGGAAGCCTCTATTAATGCAACTTTATCGACGTTATGAACTATCTCTAACGATTCATCTGTCGTTCTTAATCGGATAAGATCAGTTTCTAACAAATTGACCAAGGTCTTATTTTGTTGATGGCCAATATTTCCACCATAATAAATCTTGGATTTGATATCGAATTTCTCAGCAATGCATTTAAGTGCAAGCCCACAAGCAATAGCATCTGGATCGGGATTATCTTGCAAAAAAATGGCTAATCCTTTATTAGATGCTGCTTTAATAACGCTTGTTAAATGAAAAACAGATCTTTTTAATTTCGCCATTTCCAATTCATTCAGAATTGCATTCGTCATAATTTTAACTGTTTGAATGGTACTATCAACACCATTCTCTAATAGCACAAAGGTCTCTTTTTCATCGACTGCTCTTGAGAACACAAATTTATCGGGAAATACCTTCTTTATATAATTTGCTAAAGTCAGATTATCTTCAAGATGTTTTTGTAAGAGGACAAAAGCAATGATATCTTTCGCCGGTAATGAATTAAAGTCTAATGTATTAATATCTGATGTAATCGTTTGAATATTACATTCCTTTAATCCCATTAAGGCTTTTTCATTACTATCAATTACGAGTACTTCCTCGCCGGATCTCATTAAATTTAAAGCTAAGGCAGATCCAATATCGTCGCAACCCAGGATTATATACATTAATTATATCCTTATGAGAGGAATCTCATTTTCAATTAAAAATAGAATAGAAATTTCATTATACGATTGCATGTTTTTGAAGTCAATATTAAAAACTAAATGCATCTCAAATTTAACCTTATGTAAATACAAGAGTTATATAAATAATTGTGCCAAAGCAACAATGGATATACCCGCCGGTTCTTCAGTTTTTCTATTGAAATCAAGAGATTGCTTTAGGTAACATCAGTTTAAAATTGCATTCATTCTGACATCTAAGATAAACAGGCTATGAGAGAGGGGTGTCATTACGAAGAACAAAAATTTTATAGTTTTAGCATTTTTCTGGTAAAAAGACTGTTTTATGAGTTATGGTAAATTCCGGAATATATATTGAGAGAGTCGATGGATATGCAAATGTATGAAGTGGTTAAGCAGGTTGGTATCTCAGAACCGATGTGGAAGGAATCTATTGAAAAACATGATGTCATCCATGAAGAATTCGGTGACATTTGCGTCTATAGGGTTGCAAAAAAAGTTGGTCTTTTGGAAAAAGGATCTATCGTTACCCAGGATGGGATTATTTTTGATTTTCCCCGAATTGCCCGGATAATGCATTTAGAAAATGGTGTCTATCATGCCTATACTCAACCATTTTACGTTGAAGAAAAGGTTGATGGTTATAATGTAAGAATTGCGCGTATCCAGGGGCAAATAGTAGCTTTTTCACGTGGCGCCTATATTTGCCCGTTTTCAACAGACCGGATTGTGGATTTTCTGGATGTAAAAAGGATATTTGATGAAAATCCCGGTTTGATTGTTTGTGGTGAATTTGCAGGTCCGGACAATCCTTACAATATCGAGCATCCTCCCTATGTGAAAGAAGATATTCGTTTTTTTGCATTTGATTTAATGGTAATGAACAAACCTCATAATCTTCCCATAGAAGAGCGATATAAACTTTTTGATGTTTATGATATGCCAACGGTAAAGAGATTCGGATGTTTTTCTCCCTCCGATATTTCAGGTCTGAAAGAGGTTGTTAAAGCGCTAGAGGAAGGAGGGTGCGAGGGGATGCTAATAAAACCGATCAATCCCCTTGAGAAGACCTTGAAATACGTAACATTAGGCTCTTGTTTCCGTGATATTCGGGTTACTGCTCCCTTAATGGCGGAAATGATGTCTGAGTTTTTCACCCATCGGATCATTCGCGCAGCGCTCTCTATCCATGAACACACTCATTCATTAAAACCAGAGGTTTTTGCCCAGCTTGGTGAGTCGCTTTTAAAGCCTATCTATGAGAGCATTGCCAAGGTGGCAAGAGAAGAGGTAATTGAAGAGCGATTTCTCCTGCGTTTCCGGGAGGAAAAAAATATACAACGGATGATAGATCATCTGTATAAATGCAAAGTAAAGTTTGAGGTATTATCTAAAAGCAGGGAGGGTGATTATTGGCATGTCAGATTTGCAAAAAAGTGCTATGCATCATATGAAATTCTCCAAAAATACCTGGGAGGCTCGTTTCATGCAGATTGAATAGATTGAGCTTTTACGTAACCTGAACAAACGATCTCTATGTGATAAGGAATGGAGAGAAAAACGACGTATTACTCGACATCCTTTGACGTCGCTAATTTATCCAGAATGCCTCGTAGCATACGAGGGTCGATGTATCGAATGCCAAGCTTATCGGCCCATTTGACAATGCCTGAATCGGCTGTCATTACAATACCATCCAGCTCTTTAGCTAAAAGGATCAAATCAACATCCTCCTTGCTGTCAATAATACCCTCGCGGAGCGCCGCGCGATATTTTTTCCGCAAGTTAGCAATAGCCTCTGGCTCAGTTTCAGGTGATGTTCCTCGCACGGCTTCTTCTGCCACCCGCAGGCCCTTATCGATCCTAAGGCGTACATCCTCTATAAGTTCATACAACAAAAAGGCCGGAACCGATAGCTCATACCGCTTTGGGGGTTTCTGGAATATACGGATTTGCAAATCAAGAGGAATATCTTCAATTACAACAAAATTAAGCAGTTCCTGATAGATTGTTGGAGGCATATAAAAAGTCGGCCCATCTAATTTGCTAATAATTTCTAGGAACGTGCGCAGCGCTTCTGTGGGAGAAACGCCAAATGACTGATAAACATCAGGATTGGTAAAAATACTGGTGTCAATAATAATTCGCTCGTGCTTGATTTTTTTTTCCATAAAATTCCTTTCACTGGGAATTTCTTTCTTTTTCAGTAAGCTGAAATACCATCGTAAAAAGCTGTTCTTCCGTTGGAGTCATTTCTTTGTTACGTCTTTTCATCGCAATTTTTGCCACATGCAAGGCTTTTTCCAGAGTATAGACTTTTATACCATGATGTGAATACCAGGCAAAAGAGGGAAGATATTTTGGAGGATATGTTGGAGCGATGATATTGCAGGCAAAGCCAAAAACACTACCGGTCATGATTGTGGTATTAATTGCCGTTTTCGTGTTATCACCCATTGCCATTCCAAGGAACATATGCCCAGTACTCAGGATATCATTTCCCAATGTTACTTTTATATCTCCATACGTATTAAGTAAGTTGCTGTTTACCGTACTTGCTCCAATATTGACCCATGAACCAATATACGAATCACCAAAGAATCCATCATGCTGTTTATTGCTCTGGCCATGAAAGATAGTATTTACAATTTCTCCTCCTATTTTGCACAACTCTCCTATGTTCGTTCCTCCACGCAACTTTGCGTTTGGCTGAATAACTGAATGGTTACCAATATAAGCAGGCCCCTCGACAGTTGTGTTAGGGGAGATGGTAACGTAATCACCAACATAAATTGGTCCGCTTTCAGCATCCAATACGCAGCAAGGTTTAATCTGAGTATTTTTACCAATAAAAATCTGGTCCTTATTCATAAAGTAAACGCCATCATACAATCTTTCAGAAATAGTTCCCTTTTGGACAAACAGTGTGAAATCCTTTCCCATCTGGGATTTATTGAGGTTAATAATATCCCAGAAATAGTTAATCATTGGTATTTGAATGTTAACTATTGTAACTCCCTTTAGTAATTCAATAGGGTTCTGTGTAAGAAATACCTCAGGGGATATTTTTTTAATATTTTCTCCTTTAAGTCTCATATAAACAATAGTATTGTCTTGAATTCCAATTTCCTCATCACCTTCTATAGGAATACGGGTTGAAAAGATTACACGCCCATTTAAAAAGAGGCAGATATCATCGGTTGTAAGGAGATTATTAACACAACAGGGATAACGCTCCTGCATTATATTAGATAAATAATTTCTACAAAAAAGTGTAACAGGGGTATGAGAGTAATGCTTTGTAATCCTTTCTAAGGTAGTAAAGAGACCGCATCTGAGTTCAAAAGTCGCTCTCGTATACACGAGTGGAGTTAATTGTGAATGCTGGCAATCCTCAAATACACACACATGTTGCATTTCAATATCTCCTTTATTAAAATAAATTCCATATGCCGTATTTATCAGCTATTTACTGTATATAAAAATATCTGCTAATTACTCTATAAATGTCGGTAGCATACTGAGACTTGCAATCTTTGTCAAGTATGCAATCTACGGCCGTATGTTTCATTGAAATAAGAATTGTTTTATAAAAATGAAAATTTTTTAAAATCCTTGACATAAGCTAGTTCGCATAATAAAATCAAAAAAAATTAAAAGAAATAAATTTTTTATCGGTAGTATCATAATGAATCGATCGAAAACCCCTATATTTTTGCTTCCATTAAGACGGGTAGATGGTTTTTTAACCGATAAAATTTGCTTTCGGGACGCAAAGGCACAAACACCGCATCCAAGTTTAGTATTAGAGTGCGATAGTAATAATGAACGACGGTTGTTGGTATGGGACAAATTTCTGATCAAACATGAATACAAAATCTCTAAACAACATGGTGAACGTTTTGTTGATGTAACAAATGATAATAATCTTATTCATCGCAAAGGGAACATAGTTCCTGGCGCTATGACCGTTTCCAAAATCATCCTCCCCCTTGAAATTCTGATTCCAGAATTAGAAATATCTTCATTAAATATAAAATTTACTGGTTCGGCTTTTTACACCGAAAGAACCTGTAATTTATTCTTATGGCAGTTTGTGAGTAATGATTATATTCAAATTGAGGTAAAAACGTATCAGCAAGACAGAGTGATTGCTACTACCATTATTCTGGGGAGATTAAAAGCAGAGAGTAAACAGATCAAAGAAATAGACGAATCTATAGTAAATAAAGAATGTTTTGCAAAAGTGCAAGCATACTTTGATACTCTGGAGATTCGGAGTGATTTTTATGTGCATAAAGATAAATACAAAGATTATACATATCCTTTAGCTTATATTGCCTCGTTACCTTCGGCAGAAATCGTGAATCAATTATCCGGGCAAGGCGGCATGATTAACATATTAAGGATGGATTTTGGAAGTTATGAAAGGATTCCAATTACCGGCGATAAAGGGCCTGAAGTAAAACTCGCGAGAGCAAAAAAGCGAAATACTTTCAACAAGATTATGACAGAGATTGCGGAAGGACTTGTTACCTATTATCGTGGCCTTGCAATTGTGAATCCTATAGCTAAATTTCAGAACTCCACAGAGCCTGTTCTGGAAGCAATTAATAAGCTAATAAACACAGAAGAAAATACCCTGCCACTTCATGGTGTCAATGAAGTATGAAATAGCTACAAAAAGTTCTTAGCATCATTGCAAAATACCCAACCAATCCTTTAGTAAAAACTGGATCCTGCCTATGAGTAACGATACCCTTGCCATAACCGTATAACCAAAAGAAGCTCCGAAGGATATCATAAGAAACCATATCCCAATCTTTGATAACTTTCCAATTGCTCCCTTATGTTCAACAGAAAAGATAAAATAGATAAGCACCGATATTACTCCTAATAATATAAGCAAGGTATCTATACTGGAGAAAATAGTTTCGCTGCCGGAAAAGACAGGCTGTAATGAAGGTTTTATTTGTTGCAGGATGAATGCTGAGATCACTCTTGGAATACTAATTCCTGCCCCTAATCCTACCACAAATGCAAACGTCCAGCGACTTAGCCAAGACAAACTTTTTGAAAATCTCAACAGCATAAAAATGCCTAATAAGGAAGGTATTAGTAATGCATACTGCGGCTCTTTCGTTGCAGCCTTTGAAAAAACAGGCACAATAAGCGGGTCATACAGGTCTGGTTTAAGGAAATTAAACCAGGTAATAATAATGGTATATCCTAAGGAAACACCGACATAAAGATTTTCAGCAATCTTAAAGGCTGGATTATCCTGATAAAGAAAACTGTAAATAGCCAGGGTAAGTCCCGCGCCAAGAATGATTCCAAAACTGTGAGAGGTAAAAGGCAACTTTCCTGATACTATTAAAAAGATATTAATACAGACGAATAAACTAATCGAGCCAATGAGGATAAAAAATTAGAATCCTTACGCATGCCGTGTCCTTCTGGATGCAAAATAAACAACATTGCCAAATATAACAAAAAGAATAATAAGCATATGTACCACACTCTGGGGGCGCATTCCACTTACCGCAAAGGACTTTTTGTTGATCAATGCCTCATATTCTGCCGCTCCTTTGAGGCCTCCGAGTAAGCCATTCAGCTGTTTTGATTGAAGAAAGGGGTACATATCAGGGCCCATTACTGCAGTACATCCTGCGCCAAGTTCGAATTTATATTTCTCTTTTCCATACACAAGCCAGGTTTCTATCGTTGTTCCTGCTGCAATATCGAGTAAATAGTCAATATTTCTTAACGAATCGATATCCTGTAGGGCTGGTAAGGTCGTGGTATCATTTCCGTAAAAATCCTTCGGAAAGGCAGAATAAAGATTCTCTCCCATATTAATAATGAGAGAAGCGCCACCAGGTTTGTAACCTAAAAAGACATAGTCTTCACCATACTTTTTCTGGTACTCTTTGGCCACAAGATTCATTGCCTGTTCTGCAAGGCCTGATGCCCCTGTGTAATGTGTCATGCCGATTACTTTTAAATCTCTGCTAAAGCAGTGATGGAGGAAGGCAATAGCCATCGGTTGCAACTCCTCTTTAGAGGATGGATCATAATCAAAGGCAATCATGATGTGGGAACCCTTAGGCAATGACTCTACTTTCTCATAAATTCTCCGAACAGGTTCTGATTCAGGCACAGGCAGCTCAAATTGCAGGATGAGGGATATAATAACAGCTACCGTAATGATTGCGAAGATAAAGCGCCGGTCTATCCGTAAAAACCTTTCCACTAATCACCTCCACCGAGATAAGATCGCTCGATGCCAAATATAATCTTTAGTGAGGTTGCAATTGCTCCTAAGCTCACGCCTAAAAGAATACCTCGTTTGGCAGCAAGGTTAGGAACCGCCATAATCCAGTCAGCGACAGCCGGAATGTACTGAGAAATATAATTTCCAATAGGAACCCTCCCAAGCATAACAAGAATAGCAGCAATCAACAATACCGTCGATTCCCTTGTACGCGCACGAAAGGTACGATAAGCTGCAGAAGCGATAAAGAAGGCTAAAATAGAAAAGATGGTAGCCCCTGCCGGCACTTGTATGTAATAATAAAACCAGTCAAACATTGTCCCATCCTGCTTATCATTCCAGAAGAATTTCCCTCCATTTATAAGGCCAAAAATTAAGGTAATAATAGCTCCGAAATAAACAAAAACACTGTATCCCCATCCTTCTACCCTTCTTTTGATTCTTGTCCAGTGAAGATGGAATAAACTATATGCTCCAATAAATACAGCAAAACCCGCTATAATCCTATCCCACCGGGTTACTATCTCTAATAAATCCTGTGATAGTTTATGAGGCACGTAGTACTGCATAGCCATGAGTACACCCATGACAAAAGCAATAAGTAATGGAATAGTTCGTTTGAAAAAGTTCATATAATTATTTATTAAAAATTATGTAAAATACTGTTATTTTTGTTATGTATATTGTGCCAATTTGTGGCTAAACGATCTTAAAAGGCATCAAATAGATGCGTAATATATTCAAATCCAAAACTAGCCAGTATCGTGCCCAACAGTAATACAATAATAAGGAAACCCTTTCCTACATCTTGTGCCCTGAGTGTGCCCATAAGCATAGGCTCTCTTGATAAATAAGCGCTGGCTGCATAAAGTTCTTCTCCGATTAAGGTATAATCGCACGTGGTAATGAAGAAGGGCAATTGAGTATAAGCATCCGTTCCGGCAATCTGAATTGCCCCTGTCGTTGCGCCTGTCTCAGCCAAAATCAAGGCTTCTGCATAGAAATATCCTACAAAAAAGTTTGCAGCTGGTTTTTCACGGGTCATAATACCGCTTACTGCTGCTACATAAGGAAACTGTTCTGAGGCTACAAGGAATACGTTGTCTGGATTATAAGCATCGGGACGTCCTGCTTCCAGATAAGATTCCTTTACTACTTCCTGGCTTACAGACATAACAATCGGGTCATTGTTAACGACCTTCAGATTCGCATCATAATCAGCAATCTTCCGTGCAATTCTGCCCAGAATACTCGTTGCAGCAATTGTTGAAATACTTCCCATACCGGTCAATCCATGAACAAAAAGTACCGGTTTACCCATTTCCGTGGCCCGGCCCAAGGCTTCATCTACGGCATCCAATCCGCCTATCTTTCTCAGAAACACATCAGGATTTCTCCGTGCATGCACAATAAAATAAAGAATAATGGCCGAGAGTATGATCATAATCACAAAATTATTTATCTTTTTTGTGTGTAGCCAATTGGCACGGGGTGAGGCTGGGGCTATAGTATCCAGGATAATTTTATTATCCCCTGCCACCATTGCTAGTTTGAAATAATAGACTTGTCTTTTATCGAGCGCTTCTCCGTTAAAAACCTTTCTGGGATTAATCTGAACATAGTGGTAATCGCCATTTCCTTTCTTATACCCATAAATTTCAGGAACACTTGTCCGATAACTGGTATTTGATTTTATACGAATAGCCTCTTTCTCAAAGGTACCGTTTTTATCCTTATCGATATAAATTATATAAAAGACATCGGGTGCATCGCTGGGAGAAGTTGTCCAGGTCAGTGATACTGTTTCCCCGGCGTCATTAGGGGTATCAAAGGCTTTAAATTCTGTGGGAGGGATAAGGAACGCAGGTAATTGTTGAGCGAAACTTATAAAACAGGGGAAAAGAAGTAAAAGCAAAATAATAGTAATAAAAAATAGTCTTTTAAACAATGTATTAATATCACTCTAAGGTAAATGGGAAGTCTTCTGCATAAACTTTTGTAATTATAATTTATTGCACCCAAATTACAATAAGAAAAAAGTAACCGCGATGAGAACTTATGGTGTTGATATCCGAGTACTATTGTTATAATATAATGATAGTGTATTGTGACTAAAAATAGTCATACTTTTTGCACAGGCTCTAAAGGGTTGCCCTACAGAATTGAAATTCCTCAACAGTAAACTCAGGATATACCATAATTCTCATAAAGCCATCTAATAGGAGCACAGGTATATGGAAGGTCTCTCTCTCGTATTTTGCGCTTTGTTCGTCGTTACTTTATTTGATTTTGCTTATACTACCAGGGCGGGTTTTCTATCTCAGGAGTATACCAATACCCCTCCCACTACCCCTTATACTCATGTCACGTTCTGCGAGATAGTTCCTTTTCATAAAAAATCATCTCAACCTGCATGGGAAGATCAGTGTCAGGAATGGCGGGAGAAAATGAGTGAATTGGGACTTCCCCTCCCTTGTTGTATTTGGCTAAAAGTTTTGAGTCAGGAATGGCGGGAGAAAATGAGTGAATTGGGACAGCGAATGGCACACGCAAAAGTTGGTCTCGTCTATTTTGTACATGGTACTTTTGCCGGCGATGATCCTTTCGGTATTGTCCATGTTATCAGAAATGCCTATCCTAAGTTAAGTTCAAAGCTGAAGAAAGCGAATGATTATATCAAGAGAAGGACTGATGCAGTACTAGCTGATAAAGGTAATTACTTGCCTGAATATGTTGAGCTTTTCGAAAAGGCTATCGGCGGCAATATTCCTTGTGAACGATTTATCTGGTCTTCAGAAAATCACCACTGGGGGAGATTGAAAGAGGCCATAAAATTTGCTGAAAATCTGGCAGCAAATATTAAGGAGAAAAATCTATCCCGGGGAGAACGAATATTGTTGATTGGACATAGCCACGCTGGTCAATTGTTTGCTCTGCTGACAAATTTTTTGGCCCGGTCGCAGGGGGTACATGAGCTTCTTAAGGTTTTAGTTCTCAGAGGGGTAGATGTTGCTCAATTTGATAAGGCGCTGGCGGTAATTCGCGAGATTCAACTGGATATTGTTACCTTTGGCACACCACCTCGCTATAGTTGGGGAAAAGGGAATTACCGTTTATTAAATATCATTAACCACCGTGGACACGGATACCTTGGGGGCTGCATGAAAGGATTTTTGAGAACAAAAGATGGAGATTACGTACAGCAATGGGGAATAGCCGGAACAGACATTCCGGCTCTTGCTGATAATGGGCTTAATAAGCAGCTTGATCAATATTTGGGCACAGGTTTTAATATAAACATCTGGCTGAAAAATATACGGGCAAGGATGAGGGTTCCTCATTATGGCGAAACCATATTAGTTGATTATAAAAACGCCAGCTTATTTTTCCCCAACTGCACGAAAACCCTCTTTGGACATGGGGTATATACTAAATTTGAAAAAATGCTTTTCAATACACAGCTTATCGCAAATACATGGTATCGTAAATTATAAACCTGGATTCATACTCGTGCTCCAGAAACAATTATGGAAAATCCTATAACCATGACATCCCTACAGGATTAGGCAGGAAAAATAAATTAGGTTGGGTTTTAAAAGACAAAACCCAACGACTTTTACACACCCCTCAATCCCCTCCCAAGAGGGGTAAGGGGTGTGTTAATGGCATAATAAAAAACTTTGAAATTCCTAAATATTAAATTAAGCTGCCTTCGGCGACTTTTTTATAACACTGGCGTAGGGGCGAACCTTGTGTTCGCCCAAACGGAAAACAAATACAAACGTTTTAAATCTACAAGGCAAGAGTGAACACAAGTAGAGGCAGGTTTTAAACCTGCCCCTACGGAATTGCCGGCCAGTTTCAATCGTTGATCACGATAGAATTATCGTTAAACCAGTGTTATAATACATGAGGTTCAGATTACAAATCTGAACCTGCGATGATGTTGAATAGAAGTTATTTCAGGTTTAGAAAAGAAGGAGGAATTGCCATGAGCCGTGAAATTGATCGTAGGAATTTTAGTGTCAATAAAGTTACGCCTGTACGGGAAGCTGAACTGAAATCACACGCATCGGAGATTTCAGACCGCCTCCCCGGATCACAACGGATCAGGATCAAACGCTTCGATACTACCACCGGTAATCCCGCGGTAATTACATCGGAAGACGGGCCTGCCGAGACGGGTAATTATATTCAACGCGCCCTGGATCATGTGCGGAATATCAGTAAGGCTCTGGGTCTGGCGGCTACCCAGCCGAATGAGTTTGTGGCAGACCCCCATATTCAACGCGCCAGCAGCGGCGCGGTTGCTGTTCACTTACAGCAACAGTATAAAGGCATAGCTATCTTTCAGGCAGCAGAAACAGTGCGTTTTGCGTCAGATGGCAGACTGGAAGAGACTGTTGGCAGCAGTGTCGCAGTTGATCATGACAGGGAAGTTATCCCCAAGCTCTCTGTGCAAGAGGCTGTGTTAAAGACGGCTCAGCATGTAGCTACGCCTGACAGAGATGAATACAAAATGACAGATCAATTCGGAGAACCGCTTACTCAAAAAAGTGTAGATTTGAGTGGTTTTGTGCCGAAGATTGTTGCAATCCTTTCTAATAAGGCTGACCAACCTGCTATTTTTGAGACTGGCCCCTTTGGCGATAAAATTAAGGCGGCTTTGATCTGGTTTCCCCTGGATGGCGGTCTCCGGTTAGCGTGGGAAGTGATCATAACGATGCCAAATTACGAAGGTCAGTATCGTACAATGGCGGATGCTGAAACCGGGGAGATACTCTATTGTAAACAGCTCGTACAATCTGCCAAAGCGCGGGGAAATGTGTATCATGCAGATGGTGGAGATGGTGGAAATGCTCGCCAAATGACTCATTTCCCAAGGCCTTTAACAGATTACGGTCTGCCTCTGCCGAATAATTTACCCTCCAATTTTCCCGATGACTGGGTTGAGGTAAATGCTACAACAGGCAATAGTGTATATGCGCACCTAGGAGACGCTGGTTCAACGGTTCAGTCTGTTGTTCAGGATGGCGTCCTTACCTTCAATCCTGCTGATTCAAAAGGCGATGATCAGAAGGTTCTTAATATCTTCTATTACAATTGTTACATGCACGACTTCTTTTACCTGCTTGGCTTTCGGGAGGGGGATGGGAACTTTCAGCATAATAATCTTGGCCGGGGCGGTGTGGCGACCGACCGGGTTGATGCGCGGGCCCACAGTGGCGCGGTATGGGGAACTGCTAATATGTATACCCCTATTGACGGTTCAAGCCCTGTTATGAATATGGGATTGGTGACATCAACGGACCGCCATACGGCTTTTGACTCCAGCGTGGTGTTTCATGAGTTTATGCATGGCGTGACGAATCGCCTTGTCGGAGGACCCATGAATGTTAGCGCATTAGAAGCTCCTCAGAGTGGCGGTATGGGGGAAGGCTGGGGAGACTATATAGCGTGTACTATCAATAACACCACGGTGGTTGGCGCATGGGTTGTCAAAAAAGCCGGCGGCATACGGGAATTCCCTTATGATAGCAATTTTCCTGATACTTTTGCTGATGTGGGAAAAGGCCGTTATACCGAAGAACATAATCTGGGTGAAATCTGGTGTGCCACAATCATGGAAATGAATAGAAAAATTGGCGCTGTTCTGGCTGTTCAACTGATTGTAGATGCCTTAAAGTTATCACCTGCTAATCCCAGTTTCCTTGATATGCGCGACTCCATACTGGCAGCTCTCGATAAAAAGCATGCAGCAGGCCAGTTGAGTTCGGGTGAACACTCTACCGCCAAAAATGGTATCTGGTCTGTGTTTGCAAAATTTGGAATGGGAACCAATGCAAAGTCTTATGGCGCTTCGCTGTCGGGTATTGTTGCTGATTTCAAAACCCCGTCGGATACAACAGGACAAAATATCCGTGTTGAGACAGAGCCAAATATGGCTATTCCTGATAACAATTCATCCGGTTTAACCAGCATACTGACAATCTCACAAGCCGGAAAAATTAAACGGCTGGTTATTTCAATCAATATTGAACATACCTACATTGGCGATCTCAAAGTAAGCCTGACAACGCCGGGAAATGGTACGGCTGTTCTGCATAACCGTACTGGCGCAAGCGCGGATAATCTGGTTAGATCCTATACGAGTGAAGATACTTCAGCGCTGGCATCCCTTATAGGCGCACAAACACAAGGCAACTGGGTACTTAAGGTGGCTGACCTGGCTGGATTAGATGTCGGTACACTGCGAAATTGGGGTATTGAAATAGATCTCGAAGCAGCATCTCAGGTTATTCGGGGAGAAGCAGCGCCAGCCCTGACAATTCCCGATAATAATCCTGCCGGGGCACAGAGTGTTATTGGGATTACTCAATCGGGTGTAGCAAAAGGAATTAAGGTCAGTGTCGATATAACTCATACCTATATTGGAGACCTGCGCGTTGAGCTTGTAGCCCCATCAGGTCAACAGGCAATTCTTCATAACCGTACAGGCGGCAGTAAGGATAATTTAATTACGGCCTATGATTCGATATCTGCTTCATCTCTGGCGGCTCTCATTGGACAGCAAATAGAAAGAAATTGGATTTTACGGGCTACCGATATGGCCGGACAAGATATCGGTAAATTGAATAAATGGAGTTTAGAGTTTACTTTATAGGAGTGACGATCTGCAGGGCGACCCTTTAGGGTTGCTCTCTCCGACAGTGTGTATTCAGGCGGGGAGCAAGGCCATATGCATCAAGCTAAGAATCGTGTTCCATAAAGAAGGAGGTATCTCCCTGGAAAAAGAGCAATGTGTGTCCATGTTCCCCTCTAATCCCCCCTAACCCCCCTTTAGAAAAGGGAGAATGAGGGATTTCCCCCTTTTCTAAAGCTTCTCTTTACCCATAAGCCAGAGAGGTAAATTTGAGTATTGCAATAAGACTAAACAGGGTGGCACGGACAAACCATGTCCCCGCATGTCTTGAACGGGGATCTTTTGTCCGTGTTGTTTGAATACACCTGTGGATAGGGAATATATCACACTGACAAACAGAGTTTGTCGGCGCCACCCAGGAATAGGCTTGCAGAGAATAAAAATTCCAGAGAGACGCCCCCGGAGAGACATCTTTTCATGGTATTCTAAAGATGTGGGTAATGATAAGCTAGAAAGGGGAAGAGAAGGATTTTCCCCTTTTTTAAAGGGGGACTAAGGGGGATTGCGGGTGGTTTGTTATTCTTCACCGTTTCCACATTTTCGCTTGATGCATAGGGGAGGCAAAGCTTTACAGGCTGTCCGAGAATTCAATCGACCCACAAATACCATACTAAATATTGTTGTCGTGATAATATTTTGTCAACATATAGTATAGGATTTGCCATGTGAAGGCACTCTCGGACAGCCTGTAAAGCATTGCCCTACGTTTTCTTCAAAAATACTTACGATACCTTGTGAAAGGAGGGTGGTTTGTGGTTGATGTATTGGCGCGGGATATACTCCTCATTGTTTATGGTCTTTGGTTAATCATAACCGGAATATTGGTCTTTCTTATGCAAGCGGGTTTTGCTTTTCTGGAGAGCGGACAGGTCCGCTCTAAAAATGCCACCCATGTCTATATGAAGATATGCGCAAATATCGGCATCGGCACTCTGGTTTGGTGGTTATTCGGATTTGCTATTTTTTGCGGCAATTGGAATTATTGCCTTCTCGGAGTACTCGACCCGGTGAATATCGATATGTTAAATGTCTACGGGCACTGGTTCACGATGTGGGGATTCTGCCTTGTTTCGTGCGCTATTACATCGGGGTCTATAGCAGAGAGGTTTAGTTTTAAGGCATACCTTATTTATGTTGTTCTCTATTGCGGTTTTATGTATCCGTTTTTTGGATGGATGGCATGGTCTGCCGGGCCGCTGACCAGATGGGGTTATGTGGATTATGCAGGTTCCGTCGTGGTACATTTTCAGGGTGGTTTGACAGCCCTTATTGCTGCAATGATTGTTGGACCGCGGATAGAAAAATATGCCCGCACGAGTAAGAAATCGTGGTTATTTGAGTTTGGCCGCGGGGAATGCTATACCATTCCGGGGCACAATGTTTCACAGATGATACTTGGTGTATTCCTCCTGTGTGTATCTTTTTATGGCTTTAATGTAGGTTCTGTGGTACTAAGCGCATTATGCGAACCAACCGTTCATGCAACAGCACGCGGGATGATTACTGTTCTTGTGAATGATTTACCTACGACCACGATCAATGTTACGATGAGCATGTCAGGCGGTATCCTTGGCGCATTGTTTGGCGGATGGCTGATAAACAAAAAGCCAGATCCTCTCACCACAGGAAACGGAGCAATAGCAGGGATGGTTTCTGTCTGTGCTGGCGCTGGTTTTTTTCATCCGGGTTTTGCGATTATCGTAGGTATTGTGAGTGGAGCGATTATTCCTCTGGTGGTAAAATCGCTCGATAAAATAGGGATTGATGATACCGTAGGGACATGTGGAGTACATTGTACGGCCGGAGCTATTGGAGGTATTGCGACAGGGGTGATGGGGCTTATACGTCCTACGTATCATGGAATTACTTGTGATATCGGTATACAGGCGCTGGGATTTATTATCTGTATCGGCTATGCATGTTTGTGTGCTATTATCATATTTGGCGGGCTGAAAGCGGTAGGTTTAGGCCGGGTGAGTGAAGAGGAAGAGACTATGGGCCTCGATATTTCGGAACATATGACGCCGACATATCCGGAATTTGTATCAGGTGGTGTAATGGGCGGAATGAGGGGATTTTAAGCCGGGGAGGAACAAGCAAGGCAATCGTATCAAGAGGTAAACCACGAAGTGCACGGAGAAAGAAACACGAAGTACACAAAGAAAGAAGGTATTAAAAATATGATATCCATTTTAAAATTAATACTCTGTATTCCAATAATAACCCTTGCACAGCAAGGGTTGTTTTTCTCTCTTCGGGCATCAGAAGATACAAAGGGCAGGCTTTCTACCACTACTGATAATGAAACATTCGTGAGTTCTTTATTTACAAACACGAGCACGAATCCACCCATTCTCCCCTTTAGTATCAATTCCTCCTTTCCTGGTCTATCCCATCCTCCATTTCCTAATTCCCCTAATCCTCCTAATCCCCCCATTCCCCCCTTTACTAAAGGGGGGTTAGGGGAGATCAGGAGCGGGGAATTGGGGGAGATAGGAGAGGTTAGCAAAGAGGGAAGGGAGGAGATTGGGAAAGAGATGCCCAGAGCTGTTGGTGAAGAAAGTAACGGGAGGACTGAAAAAGAAGGGGTGTTTTTAGATAAGAAGGTATATGCGATGCAATATGCGGAAATGGGATTGGTCGACCTGGCTATATCTGAATTAAAAAAAATGAAGGAGCTTTATCCTGACGATATAAAAGTCCATGCATATCTTGGGTGGGCGTATAGTCAGAAAGGACGAATATCGGATGCCGTTGAAGAATTTCAAAAAGCCTTAGAGGTTAACCCTGATCTGCAGCGAGTACCCTTTGATTATCCCATGGCAAAAGATATTCCCGCTATTATAAAAGAATTTACTACAATCTTTGAAGATCTGATTGACCAGATAGACAGTTTTTCTGGCGCGCATGAGGTACTCGGTTTATGCTACGTATTGCAGGGAAGACTAGGCGATGCTTTCCGTGAATACAGAAAGGTGTTACAACGGAAACCTGCGTATGAGAAACGGGATCTCATAGTATATGGGAAAACGCTGGTTCCTGCAATTGATCAGGCAATAACGGAATATGAAGAGATAGTAAAATCACAACCTGACTGTGTGGAAGCGTATATTACATTAGCATGCGCTTATGCAGAGAAGGGAATGCTGGATGAAGCTATGGCGACTATGAAGAAGGCGATATCCGCAGGGCCTGACCGAATGGACACGCATATGTATCTGGGTTGTTTTTACGCAAAGAGGTGGATGATGGATAAAGCCCTGGAAGAATTGTATAAGGCAAAAAACATAAGAACTTATATTCTTGAGAGGCTTCTTATAGAGGGAGAACGCTTTATCCAAAATGACCTGTTTGAGAAGACAATAGATGCGGCAAAGGATGCCGTTCAGGTAAGCCACAACGATAAAAGAGCGTACGAACTGCTTGCACTCGCATACAGTAAAAGCGGCATGATAGATAAAGCTATTGAAACGTGTAAAGAAACTATCCGTTTATACCCGGATAATCTCCCTGCTTACCTGTTCCTGGGATGGATATATCTGCAAAGTGATTTACCAGAGGAAGCAAAGGATTTGATTAAACAGGCAACCCTTGTTGAGCCTGAAAATGCTGATCTGAAAGCGATCATGGCTTTTATGTATGCAACTCAGAATCAGATACATCAGGCAATAGAGATATGTGCTATGATTATGAACAAACCACGGTCACACGACGGTGCTTTAAAAGATTATAGCTGGGTTAAAGGGGGGGTGCCATCAATTGAACAAAAACTTAGAGAGGTAATGGATGTTTTAGAATTAAAGCCTGATTATCAAGAGGCTTATATATGTTTGGGATGGCTATATGCAAAAAACGGTGAAGCAGAGAAGGCTATTGCTTCTTACAGAAAGGCGCTTGAATTGATCTCGGCTTCCTGTCGCCGTGAGTCATCATCAAACGCTCCTAACGATAATCCCTCCGCATCTTTCTTTCCTAACCATTTTAATCCCCCCTATCCTAATCTCCTCTGCCCCCCCGCTCCCATTCCCTCCTTTAGTAAAGGGGGGAATGGGAGCGGGGGAAAAGGGTTGGGCAGGATTTCCCGGGAAGAGCAGCAGATGGTCGGTTTAGAAGAAAGAACAGGTGGAATAGGAGGTCACACAGGAAAAACAGATTTTTATGATCTACTCTATACTACCCATGTACATTTGGGAAACATCTATGTGCAAAAAGGGGAGATACAGGCTGCACTGAACGAGTACAATAAGGCTCAGGAGGTTCTATCAGGCAAGGCGCAGGATGATATAGTACAGGGATTGGCATGCCTTGATGAGGGAGATGCAGAACAAGCCATACAACACTTCAATGCTGTGTTGAAGATCAATCCTCAATGTAAAGAGGTGTATTTTTTCCTTGCAGATGCCTATGAGAAAAAAGGGCTGTATAGTGCAGGGATGGTTTTAAGGTTACAGGGGGAAAAGGTTAAATAGAGATTTTCTCTTAAGCTATTAGGAAGTAGTCACTTCTGTCCCCCGCTTTTACGAGGATAAACTCCAGCGTGAGAACCTCCTGAATTTCAGATAAAACGCAACCATACCAATACAATCAGGTGTAAAAAACCCTTAGCAAATTAGTAGAGCCCGGTTTCCAGATAGGAACTCCACCGGTGAAGGCAATCACTTCACCCTCTTTGATATAGCCAGCTTGTTTGGCGGCTTCTATGCTTTTTTTCATCATATCATCAGTATTTTGTATAGGTTCCGTAATGATAGGGGTAACTCCCCATACGAGCGCAAGTCTTCTATAGGTATGTAATGATGCGGTTACTGCAAGAATAAGTTGTTTGGGACGGTATTTAGAAATGAATCGCGCAGTATTTCCTGTCTGTGTAGCGGTAATGATAACTTTTGTGTTGAGATTATTGGAAACCCGGCATGTTGCAATACTTATTGCATCGGGTACGGTAATCGGACTGTCCGGCATCCGTAATGTCTCGAAGCTTTCTTTTCTCACTAAAACAGGTTCTATTTCATTAGCAATTTTTGATAACATAATAACGGATGCGATGGGATATTGGCCTTTTGCTGTTTCCTCGGAAAGCATAACTGCATCGCTTCCATCAAAAATAGCATTAGCTACGTCAGTAACCTCCGCGCGGGTTGGTCTATAATTTGTGACCATAGAGCCTAACATTTGGGTGGCGGTAATAACAGGCTTACAGTAAGAATTAGCCAGATGAATGATCCTCTTTTGAGCCAGAGGGACCTGTTCCAGCGGTATTTCGACGCCCAAATCTCCCCTGGCCACCATAATAGCATCTGCAGTTTTTATAATATCCTCAAGATTATTCAGCGCTTCATGCTTTTCAATCTTAGCAATAACGGGAATATCTTTGTTTTTCTCGCGTATAATTTCCTTAAGCTCAAGAATATCATCCTTGTTTTTTACAAATGACAGAGCCATGTAATCTACATCGTGCTCAATCCCGAATTCAAGATCGCTTTTATCTTTTTCCGTAAGAGAAGGTATTGGCAGACTCCTTTTGGGTATGTTAATTCCTTTTCCCGGTGACAAAACACCACCGACAATAACCTGACAGATAATATCCGTACTATTCTTACTGACGACCCTTAATTCTATTTCGCCATCACGGAGAAAGATAGTATCATCAGGGAAAACGATGTCCGGTAGACACGCACAGGTAACTGATACTATCTTTTCATTTCCTTCCACGTCCTTGCTGGTAAGGGTAAATATATCGTTAGCGTTCAAGGTAATTGCATCTTTATAGAGGGATTTTATCCTAACTTTTGGCCCTGATAGATCTTGAAGGATAGCAATTGGCCTGTTGAGTTGCTGAGAAATGAGGCGTATATTCTTAATAGTGGCCTCATGTTCCGGCAGAGTTCCATGAGAGAAATTTAACCGCGCAACATCCATGCCCGCATGGATCAAACCCTCAATCATGGACGTGGAGCTACAAGCAGGTCCAATAGTGCATACAATCTTTGTTCTTGAAAAATAATCTATCATGAGAATCTAACCTTGCAGGGCGAGGCTTTAGTCTTGCAGAAAGCAAACTTAAAGGTTTGCCCTATAGAATTAAAATTTCTCAACAGGAAACCAGGATATACCATAATTCTCATAAAGGCATCTATACTTATCTCATAAAGCAAAGAAAATCAATTTATACAGATGTAACAAAACAATTATCTAACAAAGATACGGGGATTTCAAGGGTTTTATAAGAAAGAAAATTTGAATGTCTCTGATGGATTTCATGTACCTTTTGTCTCCTCACATGGCGCTTTACGCGTATCATTTTTACCCAACTTGTGGATAGGGTTGAAGGTGTTGAAAGGAAGATGATTTTGTATCATGAGACACTTCTGTCTCAAGACACTTTTGTCTCACGGGACATTTATTGTGTTTAAATAATTTAATAACGGGATATTTTCCCTTTCAGAGGTAAATATTTTTCTCAAGCAATGTTTTTCAATGAAGACGGTGCTTTTTTCTTAAAAATACGCTTAAATTTGAGAAGTATTGTTAATTATGTGCTTGTTTAACAAGAGCTTATGTAAAACAAGGATAAAGTATCTCAATATCTGTTATGCTCATGTGACGTACATTTCTATGAAGACTTTTGCTTGTTTCCGCACAAAAGAAGCGCATGAATTACTATTCAGTATAAATTTTTATCTTTTGGTATATTTTTTGACTGTAATAATTATCACAGATAGAACTAAATGCTCACTCATGGAGTTGAATTATTGGTTGAGTAATATTGTTTTAGAAATGGAGTATATATGGTACAATAAAATATCCTGATTATAGACCACAATCCATTTTCTTATTGTACGGAAAACTGCAATCAGCTTTCGGAATTAATTCAAAGTTCCCTTTTTCTTCAGCAATTTCATTTTCAGACCACTACACTATTTCCACGTGAACCATCAACTTTTTCTCCTGATCTTATTATCTTTCGTCCCGCGAAAGATACCTTTGCTGAAGCCCTTTTTTCTCTTAAGAAAAGCTGGGGCAAGGCCCCTGTTGTATGCCTCTTCTGTAATGGATGGAATACGTCGTCTGAAATCTTCCAATCTTTCCACCAGGGTGTGGATGACTTCCTATCATGTCCTTTCAAGGAAACTGATCTTCTCCTGCGCATCCAACGTCTCCTGCACCAAAGAAATAGTACAAATATGTATGATTGCATGAGGGGAGGAAAAGAAATACTGAATCGTGAATTATTAGTCGGTGAAAGTGAATCTTTCTTACGGGAGATCAGAAAAATTCCACTGTATGCCCATTCTGATACACCGGTCTTGATTTCTGGTGAGACGGGAACCGGAAAGGAACTCTTTGCCCGGGCAGTCCATTACAACAGTCCACGCCGCGGGAAACCATTCATCCCCGTTAACTGCGGCGCCTTGCCGAACCACCTCTTCGAAAATGAGCTTTTTGGGCATGTCAAGGGTGCGTTTACCGATGCCTCTTCTACAGAAAGAGGCCTTATTGCAGAAGCTGAGGGAGGAACCCTTCTCCTTGATGAGATTAATACCCTGAGTCATTCTGCTCAAATAAAACTCCTGCGCTTTCTTCAGAACCGGGAATATCGCCCTTTGGGTTCTTCTAAAAACAGAGTTGCAGATGTCTCAGTCATTGCTGCCACGAATTCGGATTTAAAACAATGCGTTGAGGCTAAACGCTTCCGTGAGGACCTCTATTATCGTATCAATGCCTTTTCCTTATCTTTGCCGCCTCTTCGTGAGAGAACAGACGACATTCCCCTTCTGGCTACCCATTTTCTCATGAAGTATGCAATCCAACATGCGCGGAACATTTCTCAAATCTCTTTCGATGGACTGCGAAAACTGTTACAATATCATTGGCCAGGAAATGTTCGTGAACTGGAAGGTGTAATTCTGCGCGCCGTAATTACATCATCTTCTCCGGAGCTTCAATCAACTGATATAGATCTCCCGATACATGATGAGCAGAAAAACATATCACACTACAGTTCCTTTCAAGAGGCAAAATCCATTGCCATTAATGATTTTGAACGGGCCTATTTAACTATTATCCTAACAGCACATCAGGGAAACATCACCCAGGCGGCAAAAATTGCCGGAAAAGAGCGTCGCTCCTTTCAGCGACTCCTCCAAAAACACAACCTCCATCGCAATACCTTCCAAAAAGCTGTGTAATCATCCCTGTAATTTACCATTGGGGCTATCTGGCTATGGGAAAATACGCCAGTTTTGGATTTGCATAATCTACGATAGTTCATCCTGTTATTCCCGAACGTCCTTATCGGGAATCCCGGCATAAGGAAGAAACAGGAATGGTACTGGATTCCCGATAAACTTGTCCTCGTGAAAACGGGGAAGCATTCGGGAATGATAAATGGAGAATAGAAATGGCAGAAAATACGGGGGAATGCAGGAAAAACACCCGGGGGATGATACCCCATATGCATCAAGTTATTTTTTAGTCAAGGGTGGCGCTGATAAACTCTGCTTGTCAGTGTGGTATATTCCCTATCCACGGGTGTACTCGAACAACATGGACAAAAGATTCCCGTTCAAGACATACGGGGACATGGTTTGTCCGTGCCGCCCTGTTTAGTCTTATCGCAATACTCAAATTTACCTCTCTGACTTGTGGGTAAAGACAAGTTTTTTAAAGGGGGATCAAGGGGGATTATTACTTCTTTTTTGCTCTGGACTTTGACTTGCCCGCAATGACTGTGGAAAGACAACCTTTTTGGACAACTTCCAAATCAGGTTTGCATTCCGCAAGGCTAAAGCCTCGCCCTACATCGGCTCTGTTTTTAATGAAGAGGGACCGTAAGATTTTACGCCTCTCCTGCTAAAGGCAGCCCATGCATGATTCATGCAAATACCGGGTGAGAGAACAATAACCAGGGGTGTTTCTCTTTACATTATCTCTACAATCTGGCCAGAAATTCAGAATTGAGAAGATTGAGTATGCTATCTGCTGCATGCTCAGATGCGCCCGGCTTAGCAATTTCATGAATAAGTAAGGACAGATCACGAATGCAAGCTTCTCTTTTTTGAGTATTATGAAGGAGTTGAACTGCTTCATGCGCCAACCACGTATAGTCCCCCCTGTACATAAGGAGTTCCGGAACGATCATCTTGTTAGCGAGCTTATTTACAAGCCCAATGTAGGGAGTAGTCAGGAATGGCTTAGCGATAAAATAGGCGAAAGGAGAAATTTTATAAACAATAATCATCGGCTTGAGGTAGTAAGCAACTTGTAATGTGACAGTTCCTGCGCCTGCTATACAAAGCTTGGATGCCTTGATTATTTCATGGATGTTTCCTACGATAATCTTGCAACAAATCTTAGAGTCTTTTACAAGGGCATGTATGAGATCAAAATGCTGCTCATTGCTACAAGAAACGATAAATTGTGCGGAAGGAATTGCTTGCTGTATCTGGAGGGCAGATTGTAATAACAATGGCAACAACCGGACAATTTCCTGCTTACGGCTGCCGGGAATTAAGGAAATTATGTTGTCTCCCCATTGCTCTTTTAGTTCCGAAACGATTTTTTCATCAACACCTGATTTATAAATCTCATCAAAGAGAGGATGTCCTGCATACGTGGCAGAGATACCTGCATTTTCATAAAACTGTTTCTCAAAAGGGTAAATAACTATTACTTTGTCTACTAACTTCTTCATCTTCTTTACACGCCAGGGTCCATGCGCCCAGATCTGTGGACTAATATAATAAATTACCGGAATCTTGCACTTTTTAGCTGCCCTGGCCAGATGAAAGTTGAAACCGCAATAATCAATCAGAATAACTGCCTGCGGTATTTCCTTTTTAAAAAAATGAATACAGTCCTTTTTCATCCTTAAAAAAGCTGACAACTCCTTCAAAACATGGAGCCACATTAAGGACTTTTTAGACATGTCATGAAGGCAATGCAAACCAGCATGCTTCATGTTCTCTCTTCCAAGTCCATAAAATTTTATATGCGGGTCTTTCTCAAGCATGCAACGCATAAGATTGGCGCCATGGATATCCCCTGATGAGTCTCCGGCGCTCATGAATATTTTTTTATACATTTCCGGCATGGATTATCCTAAAGGCATATACAATAAGGTTTATCATAAAAAATGGAGGCATGAGTAACCAGACAATTACGAGAACAAAGGAGGTATCTGTACAAAATAATGCATAGTACGTATCAACAACAAAGATTAGCAAACAGATGATGGGAAAGGCAAGAAAAAGTATTATGATGATAATAAAGAAGGTAATGTGGGTGTTAAGCAGGAAAAAAGAGAGGAAAAAGTTCGATCCATAGAACAAAAGAAGTGCGCAGGAAAATATCTTTATTTTAGCAAAAAAATACGTTACCGCAGATGTTACGAAAGATACAAATGCTGTAATGAGCAATGCAGAAAGGAACACATAAACTCCAAATTCTCTGTAGACAGCGAAAAGTAAAACATCTGCGTATCCTCAAAAAAATCCCAGTATAAGCATAGTTTATTTTATACCGGGATTTTTTCAAGATAATTATTACCACAAAAAGAATCTATTTATTTTCGTCAAAAAAATCCTGTTTAACGTTCAGAGACACACTGATGTGCGGCCGCAAATAAACAAACCAGAATACGATACCAACCAGAACAACTCCACCCACGATATTTCCGAAAGTAACAGGAATAAGATTGTTGATAAAAAACCCCTTCCAGGTAAGTTGAGAGAGATCCAGGGTTTTTCCTGCCATCTTTTCGGCTGCAGCAACGACAGCAGCATTGTTCCGTAATACCACACCTATGGGAATAAAATACATATTTGCGACACAGTGTTCAAAGCCGCTGGCAACGAATCCACCAATAGGGAAAACAATGGAGAGCACCTTATCTGCAACGCTTCTACCGCTAAAACAGAGCCAAACAGCAAGGCATACCATAGCGTTACAAAGAACGCCCCTGGCAAGGACTGCTTTAAACGGTAAATTAACTTTTGTATGAGCGATGAGCAATGCCTTTGCGCCGACCATATTATCAAAGAATTCAAATTGATGCGCATTGTACATCCAATAGACCATGGTAAGGCTACCAATGAAATTCCCTGTATACGCTATAATCCAGTTATTCATCAAATCACGTGTTGAAATCCTCTTGCTCACGTATCCCATAATCATCAGACTGTTTCCTGTAAAAAGCTCTGCGCCACCGATGACTACAAGTATAAGTCCAAGAGAGAAGACAATACCTGCTATTACTGCATTCAGTCCGAAGTGCAAAGTAGAATCACTTATGACTAATGTGGCAAATTGTGCGCCGACACCGATATAAACTCCAGCTAAAATACTCAGCAAAAGGGTTTGTGCGAAACTCAATTTTGCCTTTAAAGCAGCAACCTTATCGATGCGGGTCGCAATCTGCGGGGGTGAATATGCATCTATATCTATTATTTGTACAGCTTTCGGAACATTATTTTCTGCCATTCTTAGTTCTCCTTTTCTCTTATCTCTTTGATGGACGTAAGTATATAAACCAGTACACACCTGCAACGAGAACTATACCGCCGAATAAATTTCCAAGAACAACAGGAATCATATTATCAATCAAAAATCCTTTGAAAAAAGTAAGGTTTGAAAGGTCCAATTTTCCCCCCTGTATATTCTCGGCGGCAGCCAGCACCGAGCCATTACCCTTGAGAACAAGCGCCATAGGGATAAGCCACATATTCACAACACAATGCTCAAATCCGGATGCTATGAGACAGGATATAGGCCATAGCAGCGCCAATATTTTATCCATATTACTTCTGCCACTATACGAGAGCCAGATGCCTAAGCATACGAGGGCATTGCAAAGCACGCCCCTTGCAAAAGCAGCGCTAAACGGTATATTTACTTTATCGTTGGCAGCAAGAACAATCTTAGCGCCTAAGAGATGATTGTTTATCATCCATTGTCCGGAATTGTATATCCATAACACAAGGGTTAGCGCGCCGATAAAATTGCCAATAAACGCAATAATGAGATTTCTCGTAAGGTCTCTGCCGGTAATTTTCCGCGCCATAAAGGACATTGCAATAAGGCAATTTCCCGTAAAAAGCTCTGCGCCGGCAATTACGATTAAAATTAAGGCCATAGTAAAAGCAGCCCCGCCTACTAACTGATTAAGACCATAATTAGAAGTTGCTGTATGGGTTACAAGCATCGCGAGTTGTGTGCCTAACGCAATAAAAACACCGGCAAGGATGCTGAGAGCAAGCAATGTTAAGGTACTGAGCTTTGATTTCGCTACCCCTATCATTCCTACTCTATCCGCCATTTTTGCCGGCGCATAGGCATCGATCTCTATGACAGGTATTGCATACTCCTGACTGCCTGGATTTGCATTCTGCGCATTGGACATAAAT